>NZ_JBHYIQ010000001.1:108166-150659 GCF_042739895.1 Amycolatopsis sp. NPDC059021 | reverse complement strand
CCCCACGACTGCGCACTCAGCCGAGCAACCCGGCCGAACGAGCCCAGCGGTACTTCGCGCCGAGCACCGCCACCGGCTTTTCGGTGGTGTACGGGTAGGCCACGACCCCGTGCTGGTATAGGTAATCGCTGGCCTCTTCGACTTCGACGTCGCCGGAAAGCGAGGCGACGACGGGCTTTTCGATGCCCCTCTCGCGGAACTCCGCGACCACTTCGGACACCAGCTTCGCGAACACCATCGGCGGCGTGACGATGGTGTGCCAGTAGCCGAGGATCAGCGCGTGGATCCGCTCGTCCCCGAGTCCCAGCGCGATGGTGTTGCGGTAGGTCGACGGTGGCTCACCACCGGTGATGTCCACCGGGTTCCCCGCCGCGCCGAAGGGCGGGATGAACTTCCGGAACGCCGTGTCCAGATCGGACGGGATCTCCATCAGCTTCAGCCCGTTGTCCACGCAGGCGTCCGAGAGCAGCACGCCCGACCCGCCGGCGCCGGTGATGATGACGACGTTTTCGCCCTTCGGTGCCGGCAGCAGCGGGATACCCCGCGCGTACTCCAGCATGTCGTTCAGGCCCGGTGCGCGGATCACCCCGCTCTGGCGCAGGATGTCGTCGTAGACCTTGTCGTTCCCGGCGAGCGCGCCGGTGTGCGAGCTGGCGGCCTTGGCGCCCTGCGAGGTCCGGCCCGCCTTGAGCACCACGACCGGCTTCCGCGCCGAGACCCGCTTGGCCGTCTCCGCGAACGACCGGCCGTCCTTGAGGTCTTCGAGGTGCATCGCGATGAGCTCGGTGTTCTCGTCGTGCTCGAAGAAGGTCAGCAGATCGTCCTCGTCGATGTCGGCTTTGTTGCCCACGCCGACGATCGACGACACGCCCATCTTCGCCGACCGGCTGAACCCGAGGATCGCCATCCCGATTCCGCCGCTCTGCGAGGAAAGTGCGACACCGCCCTTGACGTCATAGGGCGTGCAGAACGTCGCGGACAGATTCTCCGGTGTGTAGTAGTAGCCGTAGATGTTCGGGCCGAGGACGCGCACACCGTGCTTGCGCGCGATCGCCAGTACCTCGTTCTGCAGTTCGATGTTGCCGGTCTCGCCGAACCCGGACGGGATCAGGATCGCCCCGGCGACCCCCTTGCGCCCGGCCTCTTCCAGCGCGGCGGGCACGAACCTGGCCGGGATGGCGAACACCGCTACGTCCACATCGGACGGTACGTCGGCGATGCTCGGGTAGGCCTTGCGATCCAGGATCTCCGGAGCCTTGGGGTTGATCGGGAAGATCTCCCCCGCGTAGCCGCCGTCGACCAGGTTCTTCATCACCGAGTTGCCGATCTTCCCGGTCTCGGCGGACGCCCCGATCACCGCGATCGACGTCGGCTTCATGATGCGGTTCATCGCGGAGAGGATCTCCTCCTGCGAGAACCGCAGCGGCTCCTTCGCCGCGTCCGGGTCGACCAGGATCCGGACGTCCACCGCGGTGGCCCCGTCCGGTGTGGCCAGCACCGGGTTCAGGTCGACCTCGGCCAGTTGCGGGAAGTCGGTGACCAGCTCGCCGAGAGCGCGGATCACCCCGGCGAGCGCGTCGCGGTCGACTGGCTCCGCAGCGCGCACACCCCGCAGCACCTCGGCCGCCGCGATCCCGTCGATCATCGAAAGCGCTTCCCCGGCCGAGGTCGGCGCGAGCCGGAACGTGACGTCCTTGAGCACTTCGACCAGTACGCCGCCCAAGCCGAACGCGACGACCTTGCCGAACGTCGGATCGGTGACCGAGCCGATGATCACCTCCTGCCCGGTGATGAGCATCTGCTGTACCTGGACGCCGGCGATCCGCGCGTCCGCCCGGTATGCCTTGGCGTTCGCGATGATCCGCGCGTAGCCCTCGGCCACCTTCTCGGCGGTGTCGAGGCCGACGAGCACACCGCCGGCGTCGGTCTTGTGCAGGATGTCCGGCGACACGATCTTGAGCACGACCGGCAGGCCGATTTCCCGTGCCTGCGCGACGGCTTCGTCCGCGCTCGCCGCGAGCCGTTCCTGCGGGGTCGGGATGCCGTAGGCCTCGCAGACCTGCCTGCCTTCGGGCGCCGTCAGCGACGTGCGCCCTTCCGCCGCTACGGCTTCGAGGATCTTCTCGACCGCGGCGCGGTCCTTACCGCTTGCCATCTGCCAGTCTCCTTTAGATCACGCCTGCGGTACGGAGTTCTTCGAGTTGTTCGGGGCTGTAGCCGAGTTCGCCGAGGATCTGGTCGTTGTGCTCGCCCAGCAACGGGGAACGGCCGATCTCGACCGGCGAGTCGGACAGCTTCAGCGGGCAGCCGACGGTCTTGTAGGTGCCGCGTTCCGGATGCGGGACCTCCACGACGGTGCCGAGCTCGGCCAGGGTCTCGTCCTCGGCCAGTTCCCTGGTGGACAGGATCGGGCCGCACGGGACGTTGCAGGCGTTGAGCTTCTCCATCACTTCCCACTTGGAGTGCCGCGAGGTCCAGTCCTCGATCAGCGCGAACGCCTTGTCCAGTTTGGACAGCCGGGCCTCCGGCGTCGCCCATTCCGGGTCCTCGGCCAGTTCCGGTTTGCCGATCAGCTCGGTGATCGGCTTCCACCCGACCGGCTGGATGATGACGTAGATGTAGTCGTTCGGCCCGCCGGGCGCGCAGCGCACCGCCCAGCCCGGCTGCCCGCCGCCCGAGGCGTTGCCCGACCGCGGCACCTCGTCGCCGAAGTTCTCGTTCGGGTACTCGTTGAGCGGCCCGTGCGCGAGCCGCTGCTGGTCGCGCAGCTTGACCCGGCACAGGTTCAGCACGGCGTCCTGCATGGCGACCTGGACGCGCTGCCCGCGCCCGGTGCGGGTGCGCTGGTACAGCGCGGCGAGGATGCCCGCCACCAGGTGCATCCCGGTCCCCGAATCGCCGATCTGCGCGCCGGTCGCGGTCGGCGGGCCCTCCTCGAACCCGGTGGTGCTCATCGCGCCGCCCATCGCCTGCGCGATCACCTCGTAGGCCTTGAAATCGGCGTACCGGCCGGGCCCGAACCCCTTGATCGAGGCGTAGACCAGCCGCGGGTTGAGCTCCTCCAGCCGCTCCCACGAGAAGCCGAACCGGTCCACGACGCCGGGGCCGAAGTTCTCCACCAGGACGTCCACTTGGGACACCAGCTCGCTGAACAGCTTCTTGCCCTGCTCGCTCTTCATGTTGAGCGTGATGCTGCGCTTGTTGCCGTTGAGCATCGTGAAGTAGAGACTGTCCACTCCGGGCAGATCACGCAGCTGGCCGCGGGTGATGTCGCCCCGGCCGGGGGTTTCCAGTTTGATGACGTCCGCGCCGAGCCAGGCCAGCATCTGCGTCGCCGACGGACCCGACTGCACATGCGTCATGTCCAGGACACGAATACCCTCAAGTGCTTTTCCCATGGGATTTCCTCCACTCGCGAGCCGGGTCACTTGTACATCGTCTGGTTCATGGTTCCGGGCGCGTACACGTCGGGATCGACCCAGACGTTGATCAGCGAGGGCTTCCCGGACTCCCGCGCCCGCCGCAGCGCCGGGGCGATGTCCTGGGGGTCACGGACTTCTTCGCCGTAACCGCCGAGCATCCGCGCGAACTCGTCGTAGCGGACGTCACCGAGCGTGTTGCCGACACGCTCGCGAGGCAGGCCGTACTTCGCGGCCTGGCCGTAGCGGATCTGGTTCATCGACGAGTTGTTGCCGACGATGCCGACGAACGGCAGGTCGAACCGCACCAGCGTCTCGAAGTCCCAGCCGGTGAGGCTGAACGCGCCGTCGCCGAAGAGCGCCACGACCTCCTTGTCCGGGCGGGCGTGCTTGGCCGCCAGCACGAACGGGATCCCGACGCCGAGTGTCCCCAGTGGACCGGGGTCCATCCAGTGGCCCGGCGACTTCGGCTGCACGACCTGCCCGGAGAAGGTGACGATGTCGCCGCCGTCGCCGATGTAGATCGAGTCCTCGGTGAGGAACTCGTTGATCTCGTGCACCAGCCGGTACGGGTGGATCGGGTTGGCGTCGGAGTGCTGCAGCGGCAGGCGCTTCTGGTACGCCTTTTCCTCCACGGCCCGCAGCTCTTCGAGCCACGGCTTGCGCGACACCGCGCCGTTGTCCCGGCGCGAAGCGGCCTCGGCGACGGCGGCCAGCACCTGCCCGGCGTCGCCGACGATGCCCAGGTCGATGTCGCGGTTCTTGCCGACGGTCCGGTAGTCCAGGTCGATCTGCACCACGGTCGCGTCGGGGGAAAGCCGCTTGCCGTAACCCATCCGGAAGTCGAACGGCGTTCCGACGATGACGATGACGTCGGCTTCGGTGAAGGCGTAGCGGCGGGAGAGCTGGAAGTGGTGCGGATCGCCCGGCGGCAGCGTGCCGCGGCCGGCGCCGTTCATGTACGCCGGGATGTTGAGCGTGCGCACCAGGTCGGTCGCCTGCTCGGTGGCCCGGGTGCTCCAGACCTGGCTGCCGAGCAGGATCGCGGGCTTCTTCGCGTTCACCAGCAGGTCCGCGAGCTTCTCGACGTCGGCGGGGTCTCCGGCGTTGCGCGTGGACGCTCGGTAGTGGCCCGCGGTGGGAATCCGCGCCTGGTCCAGCGGCACCGACGCGTCCAGCACGTCGCGGGGAATCTCCAGAAAGGACGGTCCGGGCGCGCCGTGGAAGCATTCGCGGAACGCCATCGAGACCAGGTCGGCCGCGCGGGCCGTGTGCGGCACGGTGGCGGCGAACTTCGTGATCGGCGTCATCATGTCCACGTGGGGCAGGTCCTGCAGCGACCCCATCTTGTGCTGGGTCAGCGCGCCCTGGCCGCCGATCAGCAGCATCGGGCTCTCCGCCCGCAACGCGTTCGCGACCCCGGTCACCGCGTCGGTCGTACCGGGACCGGCCGTGACGACCGCGCACCCCGGACGGCCGGTGATCCGCGCGTACCCGTCCGCGGCGTGTGCCGCGACCTGCTCGTGCCGGACGTCGATGACCTCGATGCCCTCGTCGACACAGCCGTCGTAGATGTCGATGATGTGCCCGCCGCACAGGGTGAAGATCGTGTCCACGCCCTCCGCCTTGAGCGCCTTCGCCACCAGGTGCCCGCCGGAGATCGTCTCCGGTGCCTGCTCGCCGCCGCTGCCTCCGCTCGGCGTGGTCCGCGCCGCCCCTTCGCCCGCCGTCGTTCCGGTCGTTGCTGGCGCCATGTCCGCTCCTCTTGTCTCACGCCGGACCTCTCTGATCCGTGCGCTCGCTGTCGGTCTCCCTGCCCGCCCCGGGCGAGTCCTCCGAGGTCAGGGCCACCTTCACGGCAGACTGTAGATTGCATACCGTATGAGGTAGCCATATACTGACTCTCCGAACGGCTCGCTGTCCAGCGGTGATTCACCGGGGTTAAGCCCCGGAGCCCGGAGCGCGACGAGCCGGTCCGCCGTGCCCGGACCACGGCCACCGCGGGTGCCGGACGGCCCCGCAGGAAGGACTTCCCCCATGGATCTGTTCGAGCATCAGGCGCGCGAACTCTTCGCCCGGCATTCCGTGCCGGTCCCCCGCGGCGAGGTCGCCGTCAGCCCCGGCCAGGCCCGGCGCGCCGCCGCGGCGATCGGCGGGCCGGTCGTGGTCAAGGCTCAGGTCAAGACCGGCGGGCGCGGCAAGGCGGGCGGGGTGAAACCGGCCACTACGGCCGACGACGCGGAGCAGCTCGCCGACGACATCCTCGGCATGGACATCAAGGGCCACACCGTCCACAAGGTCCTCGTCACCGAGGCGAGCGAGATCGCGGAGGAGTACTACGTCTCGTTCCTCCTCGATCGCGCCGAACGCACGTTTCTCGCGATGGCCTCGGTCGAGGGCGGAATGGAGATCGAAGAGGTCGCCGCCACGAAACCCGGGGCGCTGGCGAAGATCCCGGTCGATCCGCGCACCGGTGTCGGCCATGCCGAGGCCGCCGAGATCGTCGCGGCGGCCCGCTTTCCGGCAGAGATCGCCGCGCAGGCCGCAGACGTGCTCGTCCGGCTGTGGGCGGTCTTCGCCACCGAAGACGCCACGCTGGTCGAGGTGAACCCGCTCGCCCGCACCCGCGACGGGAGGATCGTCGCGCTGGACGGCAAGATCACGCTCGACGACAACGCCACCTTCCGGCATCCCGGCCACGCGGAGCTGGCCGATCCCGCCGCGGGCGATCCGCTCGAACGGCAGGCGCGGGAAAAGGGGCTCAACTACGTCAAGCTGGACGGCGACATCGGCGTCATCGGCAACGGCGCCGGGCTCGTCATGTCCACTTTGGACGTCGTCGCGGCGGCGGCCGCCGAGGCCGGGGCCATCGGGCCGGCCGACTTCCTCGACATCGGCGGCGGCGCGTCGGCCGAGGTGATGGCCGCCGGGCTCGGCGTGATCCTCGGGGACCCGGACGTGCGCAGCGTGTTCGTCAACGTCTTCGGCGGCATCACCGCCTGCGACGCGGTGGCGTCCGGGATCGTGCGGGCGCTGGAGATCCTGGGCGGCGAGGCGGCCAAGCCGCTCGTCGTCCGGCTGGACGGCAACAACGTCGCCGAGGGCAGGCGGATCCTCGCCGCCGCGGCGCATCCCCTGATCACCGTGGTCGGCACGATGGACAACGCCGCCCGCGAAGCGGCGAAACTCGCGGCCGTCCCCGCCGCGGCGAACGCGGAGGTGTGAGGCATGGCGATCTTCCTCGACAAGACCAGCCGGATCGTGGTGTCCGGGATGACCGGCGCCGAAGGCACCAAGCACACCGGCCGGATGCTCGCCGCGGGCAGCACGGTCGTCGGCGGGGTCAACCCGCGCAAGGCGGGACAGCGCGCCGAGATCGGCGACCTCTCGCTCCCGGTGTTCGGCTCGATCGGCGAATCGGTCGACAAGGCGGGCGCCGACGTCGCGGTGTTGTTCGTTCCGCCGCCGTTCGTCAAGGACGCGGTGATCGAAGCTGTCGACGCCGGAATCCCGCTCGCGGTCGTCATCACCGAAGGCGTCCCGGTCCACGACGCCGCGGCCTTCTGGGCCCAGGCGACCGCGAAGGGCGGCCAGACTCGCATCATCGGCCCGAACTGCCCCGGCGTGATCTCCCCCGGCAAGTCGAACGCGGGCATCATCCCCGCCGACATCACCGGCCCCGGCCGGATCGGCCTGGTCTCGAAATCGGGCACGCTGACCTATCAGCTCATGCACGAGCTGTCCGGTATCGGGTTCTCGACCTGCGTCGGCATCGGCGGCGACCCGGTCATCGGCACCACGCACATCGACGCGCTGGAGGCCTTCGAACAGGACCCCGAGACCGAGCTGATCGTGCTCATCGGCGAAATCGGCGGCGACGCCGAGGAGCGCGCCGCCGCGTACGTTGCCGAGCACGTCACCAAACCCGTAGTCGGCTACGTCGCCGGATTCACCGCGCCCGAGGGGAAGACCATGGGCCACGCGGGCGCGATCGTCTCCGGTTCGTCCGGGACGGCCGCGGCGAAGCAGGCTGCGCTCGAAGCGGCCGGCATCCGCGTGGGCCGCACCCCCAGCGAAACCGCCGCCCTGGCACGGGAAATCCTCGCCGGGTGACGCATGGATCTGCGGCAGATGGAGATCGCCGTCGCCGTCGCCGAGGAAGGCGGATTCACCGCCGCGGCGCAGCGGCTGCGCACCGTCCAGTCCACCGTGTCCACCACGGTCCGGGCGCTCGAACGGGACCTCGGGACTCCGCTGTTCGAGCGCACCACCCACCGGGTCGCGCTCACGCCCGCCGGAGAAGCCTTCCTCCCCGCGGCTCGCGCGGCGCTGCGGGCCGCCGACGAGGCGCGGGCGACCGTCGATCTCAGCCGCTGGCGGCTACGGGGCGAAGCCACGATCGGCACGATGCCGGGCCTCGGCTCCCGGCTCCACCGCGCCCTCGCCGGACTGCGCCGCCACCACCCCGGCATCGACGTCCGCGTCCGGCAGGCACCGGCCGGGGAGCTCTGCCAGGCGATTCGGGAGTCCACTGTGGACCTCGCGATCGCGGTACTGGACAAGCGGCAGCGGTACGGCCTGGTCACCCGGCTGCTCGCCGACGAGGACATGGTGCTGGTGACGTCGCCGGCGGCGAGCCCGCCGCAACCCGGCCCGGTGACCCTCGGCGAGGCGGCCGGTCTGTCCCTTGTGGACTTCCCGCCCGGCTGGGCGATCCGCGAGTCGGTCGATCACGCCTTCCGCGCCGCGCTGCTGGACCGCGCGGTGACCGTCGAGGTCGACGACCTCACCGCGGCGGCCGAGCTGGTCAGGCACGGTCTCGGCGGATGCGTCCTGCCCGAGTCGATCGCCGCGTGGTTCCCCGATCTCGTGGTGCGCCGCTTCGCGGAGCACGCGCCGAATTGGCGCGTGCAGCTGGCCCGCCCCGGCGGCGACGTCTCCCCCGTCGTCGCCGCCGTCCTCCGCGGGCTCGGCTGACGGCGCGTCGCCGGGGCGCCTGGTGAATCCAGGGCGAACATCTCGCGAAGGCTCGGCGACGGCCGAGGTGCGCCGAACCGTCCGGAGCCCGGGTCTCGGCCGGAGTATTCGTTGGGACACAAGAAGATTTCAAACCCCGGGGCACGCGATCCGGATCATGGACCTACCCCTATCATGGCGCCCGCTGCTCGCCTCCTCCCAAGTCGTCGCTCCCGAAAAGGGGACCCCATGTCCGACGTCATCAACAGCATCTTCGGCCGCTCCAAGAACGAGACATCCGGTGAGTACGGTGTCACTTCCGCCGCCGATCAGCCCGCCACCACCCCGGAAACCGTTGACAGCCCGGTGATCGAGGCCGAGCCGGTGGTCCCGGCCGACGGCGCCGCCGAGACCGAGGAGGTCGCCACCTCGACCGCCGACGAGGACGAGGCGGCCGAGGCCGCTCCGGCCGAGGACACCGTCACCGAGCCCGGCGAAACAGAGCCTGGGAACGGCGACGCTGAGGACGACGACACTGACGACGACACCGAAGACGACGAGCCCGAAGACGACGAGGCCTTCGTCGAGGAGGAGACCACCGACGAGGACTCCGACGAAGCGACCACGGACGCAGACGAGGACGACGCGACCACGGAGGAAGGCGAAGAGGAAACCGAATCCGACGACGCGCCGGTGGCTGCCACTTCCGAGGCGGTCGAAGAGGAAACCGGCGAAGCGGACGTGGAGCCGGACACCCCCGAGACCCGGCCCGCCGCGGGAGTTCGCGGCAGCACGACCGTCGGCGACGACGTCGTGGCCCAGCTCGTCACCATGCTGACCCGCAAGACCGAGGGCGTGCACGAGCTCGCCGCCGAAGGCGTATCGGCCGGGCTCGACGGTGAGGTGGCCACGATCGCGGTCCGCGTGGTGGTCGAGTTCGGGCACGCGGTCAAGACGCTGGCCGAGCGGATCCGGATCAGCGTGATCGAAGCCGTCGAAGAGTTCCTCGGCCTGGATGTCGCGGCGGTGGACGTCCACGTCGCCGGTATCCACCTGCCGGACGCTTCCTGACCGAAACCGGCGAGGTGCCCGGTCCCCGCACCGGGCACCTCGCCCGCCGGCGGGTCGGGGCGGGACGCTCCGGTCGCGAGCAGGTGTTCCCACTGTCCACAGTGGACCCCGCAGAGTACCGGACAACGAGCACGTCCGGCATTCTCGTCACGCGGCGGGCAGCAACGACTTCGGACGTCCGGGCTGCGCGACGCGTCCGGTGAGCACCGCGCCGGCCAGGCTCAGGATTCCCGCAGCGGCGAACGCGCCGAAGTAGCCGTGCGAGGTCACCACGAACGCGGCGAGCCCGATCCCGAGCACCGCGCCGACGGCCTTCGCGGCGTACAGCACCCCGAAGTTCTGCAAAGCGGATTCTTCTCCGAAGTACTCCCGGACCAGGCCGACCAGCAGCGTGTAGCAGCACCCGTTGCCGAGCCCGGCGAGCGCCACACCGGCCAGAAGTCCCGCCGCGCCACGGTGTTCCCCGGAGTAGAACAACACGAACTGCGCCACACCGCCCGTCGCGAGCGCGAGCCGGAGGATGCGCCGCCTGCCCAGCCGGTCCGAGAGCCAGCCCAGTAGCACCCGGCCGCCACCGGTGACCAGCGCGAGGACGGCGAGGGCGAACGCGGCCAGTACCGGGCCGCCGCCCCGCGCGGCGACGAACGTCGCGAGGTAACCGAGGTCGAACAGCAGGACGGCGGCGGCGAGCGCGACGGTGAGATAAAGCGGGAGCGCCTTCCGGCAGCGAAGCACCTCGCCCGGCCGGAAGTGCCGGAGTGCCGGGCGATTCGCCGTGACACTCCGGTTGTGCGCCTTGTCCAGCGCCCACTCCCGCGGGTCCGGCCGCTCCGGCCACCAGTGTTCCGGCGGGTAGCGCAGCAGCAGACCGGAGCCGGTGATCACCATCAGCACCAGCGCCGCGGTCACGTCGAGCAGCACTGCGCGGCTGTCCACCGAGAGCACGTATCCGGCGATCAGGACGAACGGCACGCTCCCGAAGGCGAAGGCGCCGCTGACCACGCCGACCCGCGCGGCGGTGCGCTCGGGGAACCACCGCAGCACCGCGCCGACACAGGTCGCGTAGACCAGGCCGGTGCCGATCCCGCCCGCCACGGAATAGCCGAGGAACAGCGCGGCCAGACTGCTCGCGTGGCCAAGCGTGACGAGTCCGGCGGCGCACAGCACGCCGCCGAGGACGACCGCCGCGGCAGGGCTCACCATCTGCCGGTCCCGCAGCCACGCCACCGGGAACGCCACGCTCGACTGGCACACCGCCCACAGCCCGAACGCCAGGATCACCTCGGTGAACGTCCAGCCGTGGGCCCGCGTCAGCACCGGGGCGATGGCGCCGAAGCCGTATTGCTGAACCCCGGCGGCGAACATCGCGGCGGCGGCCAGCCAGCCCATCCAGATCCGCGACCGGCCGAGCAGGGCACGATCGCTCTCGCCGATCCGGTACCGCCGCCCGTAGACGTCGAGGAGTTCGCGAACCGGGGGCTGGGACATGGCCATCACTTCCCCTCCACGGAGGTCCTGCACTGAATGTTGTATACAGTATGAAGTCGTCTGGTTATAGCACCCGGGCCAGTGCCCTGTCCACAGCCGTCGCGACTGCTCAGTGCGAGTGACGGCCGACGGCGTCCCCGCTGCTCCCGGCCAGAAAGTCCAGGTCCGCGCCCTCGTCGGCCTGCTGCACGTGGTCGAGGTAGAGCCGGACCCAGCCGCGTTCGGCGGCGGGCGGCGGAGGCTCCCATTCCGCGCGCCGCCGCGCGAGTTCCTCATCGCCGACTTCGAGATCCAGCCTGCGCGCCCCGGCGTCGAGGGAGATCCAGTCACCGGTCCGGACCAGCGCCAGCGGTCCGCCGATCGCCGCTTCGGGCGCGGTGTGCAGCACGCAGGTGCCGTAGCCGGTGCCGCTCATCCGCGCGTCGGAAATCCGGACCATGTCGTCGATCCCGGCCTCGAGCAGCACCCGCGGCATCGGCATGTTCCCGACCTCGGGGAAACCCGGGTAGCCACGCGGGCCCGCGTTACGGACCACCAGCACGGTGGTGCCGTCCACCGGCAGGTCCGGGTCCTCGCACACCGCGACGTAGTCCTCGATGCGGTCGAACACCAGCGCCTGCCCGCGATGCCGGAGCAGCCGCGGGGACGCGGCGGAGACCTTGAGCACCGCGCCGCGCGGGCAAAGGCTGCCGCGCAGGACCACCGTGCCGGACCCGGCGGGCCGGAACGGTTCCTCCCGGGTCCGGATGACCTCGTCGTTCCAGCAGCGCGCGCCTTCGACGTTCTCGCCGAGACTGCGCCCGGTCACGGTCGGCGCGTCGGCGTGCAGCAGGTCCCGCAGCCGGTCGAGCACGGCCGGAAGCCCGCCCGCGTAAGCGAAATCCTCCATCAGGAAACGGCCGGACGGCATCAGGTCGACGAGCACCGGGACGTCGCGGGCGAGCGCGTCGAAGTCGTCGAGAGTGAGTTCGACGCCGAGCCGCCGTGCCAGCGCGAGCAGGTGCACGACGGCGTTGGTCGAACCGCCCAGCGCCGCGTTCACCCGGATCGCGTTCTCGAACGCCGCGCGCGTCAGGATCGCGGCCGGGCGGAGGTCCTCGGTCACGAGCCCGACCGCGCGGCGTCCGGTGGCCTGGGCGAGCGCGAACCGGCGGGAGTCGACCGCCGGGATGGCCGCGGCGCCGGTGAGCTGCATGCCCAGCGCCTCGGCGAGGCACGCCATCGTCGACGCGGTCCCCATCGTCATGCAGTGTCCCCGGCTGCGAGACATGCACGACTCGGCCTCGGCGAGGTCGGCACCGCTCATCCGGCCTGCCCGCGCCTCCTCGTGGAAGCGCCAGACGTCGGTGCCCGACCCGATGTCCGCGCCGTGGAACTTCCCGTTCAGCATCGGGCCGCCGGTCAGCATGATCGTCGGCAGGCCGACGCTCGCGGCGCCCATGAGCTGGGCGGGCGTCGTCTTGTCACAGCCGGAAAGCAGCACGACGCCGTCGAGCGGGTTGGCCCGGATGGTCTCCTCGACCTCCATCGCCATCAGGTTCCGGAACAACATCGTGGTGGGCCGCATCAGCGGCTCGCCGAGCGACATCGTGGGGAATTCGAGCGGCAGCCCGCCCGCCTCCCACACCCCGCGTTTGACCGCTTCGGCCAGTTCGCGCAGATGGGCGTTGCACGGGGTCAGCTCGGACCAGCTGTTCGCGATGCCGATCACCGGCCGGCCGTCGAAGACGTCGTCGGCGAAACCCTGATTGCGCATCCAGGACCGGTGGATGAACCCGTTGCGCCCTTCCGCGGCAAACCACTGGGCACTGCGCGGCGACGTCGGCGACGGCACTGTCGTTCTCCTCCCGCAGGGAACACCGCCGCCAGTCAACCACGAAGATCGGCGCCGGGACAGCGCCGCCGGTCAGGCCTGGCTGCTGTCCCGGGAACCCTTGCGCGCCAACGCCTTCTTGTGCCCGGAGTCCAGCGCCGCGACGATCGCGAACGCGACGGCCGCGATGACGCCCGCCACCACGTAACACCACGGCGCGGGCAGGTAGTTGGCCGCCGACATCACCGACGGCTCCTTGTCGGTGAACAGCCGGAAGACGATCGCCATCACGCCTTCCCAGAATCCGGCGAGACCCACCACCACCATGCCGAGCCGGTACCAGCCCTCGTCCATTTCGCCCGCTCCCCTGTTGTCGATCACTACGTTACGAACGTATCATCCGGATAGCGCGAATTCCGGAGTAGAAGCAGGTGCAAGTGCCTTTACGTCACACAATTTCCGTCACGAATTCCCGATCTTCACGTGACGAAAAGCGGCAGCGCTGCCCGGTGTGCCGGACCCCGCTGCCGGCGGCGGAGCGCGGCAGGCCGCCCACGTACTGCTCCCGCGCCTGCCAGGCCAAGGCGTACCGGCAGCGCAAGAACCCACCCGTCCCGGAGCCGCCGGAACGGGCCACCCACTCGCCCCGGCGGCGTCAGATCGCCGAAGCGGTGTGGCGCATCGCCGCCGAACGAGGACTGGAAGCGGCGAGCATGCGCGAGATCGCCGCCGAGGCAGGCGTTTCCCTCCGCGTTGTCCAGTACCACTTCGAGAGCAAACACCAGCTTCTCGTGTCGGCGCTGGAAATGCTGCACGAAGAGAACAACGCCCGCGGCGGCGAACGGGTCGGCACCGAGCCGCTCGGCCCGCGTGCCCTGCTGGCCGCCGTCCTCGACGAGTTCCTGCCCCTGGACGAACAACGCCGGACAGCGTTGCGCGTCCTCAGCGCCTACTTCGCCCGCAGCCTCACCGATCCCGCGCTGGCGGCGGTGTTCCTGCACAACCAGCATCCGCTGGAGGACCTCGTCACCGAACTCGTCCGGCAGGGGCAACGGAGCGGACTGGCCGATCGCGGGCTCGACCCCGGCTACGAGGCGGATCTGCTGGTGTCCGGCGTCATCGGGCTGGGGATCGACATCCTGCACGAACGGCGGAGTGCCGAGGAGGTCCGGCACGTGATCGGCTACCACCTCGACCGGATCTTCCCGGCCGCCCGGCCTTAGCGTCCACAATGGACGCAGGCGGAAAACGAATGGCGCCGATCCGGCCCGGCCGGTTCACTGTGATCATGACCGTTCTGGACACCCGGCCGCTGTACCCGCTCGAACGGCAGGCGCTGCTCGGCCTGCTGGCCTCGCTCGACGCGGCCGACTGGGCGAAGCCGACCGTGTGTCCCGGCTGGGACGTGCACGACGTCACCGCGCACATCCTCAACGACTACCTGCGGCGCATCTCCGGCAGCCGCGACGGCCACCCCGGCGCGGTGTTCGCCGACGACGAGACACTGCCCGCGTATCTGGCCCGCACCAACGAGGAATTCGTCCGCGCCGCGCGGCAGTGCAGCCCGCGGACGATGATCGATCTGCTCGCCCATCTCGGCCCGCAGCTCGACGCCGTCTGGGCGGACACCGACCTCACCGGCCCGGCCCAGCTCGACGTGTCGTGGGCGGGCCCCGGCGAGAGCCCGGCCTGGCTCGACATCGCCCGTGACTACACGGAGTTCTGGGTGCACCAGCAGCAGATCCGCGACGCCGTGTCCCGCCCCGGTGCCGACGAGCCCGCGCTGCTGCACCCCGTCCTCGCCGCGTTCGCGCACGCGCTTCCCCACGCGCTGCGCGATCAGGACCGGCAGGCGGGCACCACGGTCCTGGTCGAGATCACCGGGCCTGCGGGCGGCCGGTGGGTATGCCTGCGCGACGACACCGCGTGGCGGCTGGCCGAGACGAACGACGGCGAGCCCGCCGCGACCGTGGTCATGGACCAGGACACGGCATGGCGGCTCGCCACCCGGGGCATCACGGTCGCCGAAGCACGGCGTCGTGCCGAACTGCGCGGCGACGCCGAACTGACGACGGCCGCGACGACGTGGCTGGCGATCGTGGCTTAGCTAGATTCGCTCGATCCTCGCCAGCCAGGCCGGTGGGCCGTCCGGATCGAACCGTGTCTTGATCCGCTCCGGCTCGATCGTCGTGACGCGCCAACCGGCGTCCCCGCCGAACGCCGCTGTCAGCTCTTCCCTGCCGACGGGATGCGGGCCGCGGCTCTCGGCCGGGCCGGCGTCGCTGAAGCACAGCACATACAGGGTCGCACCGGGCTCGGTCACCGACGCCAGGCTCGCCACGTAGTCCCGCCGCTCGCCGGCGTCGCAGGCGTGGAAGAGGCCGCAGTCCAGCACTGTCCCGAACACCCGGCCCAGCCGGTCCAACCGGAAGGCGTCGGCCGCCACGAACTCGGC
Source organism: Amycolatopsis sp. NPDC059021 (assembly GCF_042739895.1). Classification (NCBI taxonomy): domain Bacteria; kingdom Bacillati; phylum Actinomycetota; class Actinomycetes; order Pseudonocardiales; family Pseudonocardiaceae; genus Amycolatopsis; species Amycolatopsis sp. NPDC059021. The sequence goes on along the minus strand of NZ_JBHYIQ010000001.1, from coordinate 135,457 downwards.
CCCGAGACCGCGGGCCCCGGCCTTCTCCCGGGCGATCGCCAGCGCGGTTTCGGCCACGTCGACGCCCAGAACCGGCAAGCCGAGGGAGGCGATGTGCAGGGCGTTTTCGCCAGTGCCGCAGCCCGCGTCGAGAACCGCGCCGGTGAAGACCCCTTCGGCGGCCAGGCGCACGATCGCCGGTTGCGGCTCGCCGACGTCCCAGGGCGCCGGGCCGTCGTGATACGAGGCGTCCCAGGGCTGACCCGCCTGCCGCTCATGACTCGTCGGTTCCCGGCCGCCGAACGGATCCTCGGCGGGAATTCCTGGTCGCTCGGACATCGTCCCATCGTCGCACGGCCGTCCACTGAGGACACGAGGGTCAGCCGAGCAGCACGTCCGACGAGCGCGACGGGACGACGTCCAGCGATGCGAGCGTGGCGTCGTCGAACCGGATCGCACCCGCCGCGAGGTTCGCCTCGAGGTGACCGGCGTCCGCCGTGCCCGGGATGAGGAGCACGTTCGGGGCGTGGTGCAGCAGCCAGGCGAGTCCGATCTGGGCGGCAGTGACGTCGAGAGACCGCGCCGTGGCGAGAACCGCGAGCTCGTCAGTCACCTTCGGGACGCCGGGGAACGCGCCGCCGAGCGGGAAGAACGGCACCCACGCGATTCCCTCGGCGACACACAGCCGCAGCATCTCCTCGTCCTCACGCGTGACCAGGCTGTAACAGTTCTGCACGCAGGCGATGCTCGCCGGAAGCGCGCGACGCAGCACGTCGAGGGTCACCGCGCTCAGCCCGATCGCGCCGATCTTGCCCTCGTCCCGCAGCGCCGTCAGCACGGCGAGCTGGTCGTCGACGTCGACGACCTGGTCGCCCTCGGCGAGCAGCCCCGGCCTGGTGTCGAGACGGCGCAGGTTGACGACCGGGATCCGGTCCACGCCAAGGCTTGCGAGGTTCGCCTCGACACTGGCTCGAAGCTGTTCGGGCCGCTGGGCGGGACGCAACGGAATGGGCCCGCCGGGGTGGGGATCGGCACCGACCTTGCTCACGACCACGACGCCGTCCTCGGGGCGGATCGCCTCCCGGATGAGCCCGTTGACCAGGCCGTCGCCGTAGAACTCGGCGGTGTCGACGTGATCGACGCCGAGTTCGACCGCGCGGCGCAGGAGCGCGACGGCGGCCGCGCGGTCGCCGCGCAGGCGTTCGAGCTGCATCGCGCCGTAGCCGACGCGGGAGACGACGTGGCCGCTCAGCAGGCCCGCGCCACCGGGGCGTGCGGCGCCAGTCGCGGTGACCTCGGGGGAAGAAGACATGGACGCTCCGTCCTTCGTGCGAGAATGACCAAAGCGGAGGACCCTCCGCTCAGTCGACGGTAACACAACCGGAGGTACCTCCGCTTTGACTCCGCCCGAACCGCCGGACGCCGGCCGGCCCGTCCGCGCCGACGCGCGGCGCAACCGCGAGAAGCTCATCGCAGTCGCCCGTGCCGCCTTCACCGCGGCCGACGACTCCGTTCCGCTGGAGGGCATCGCCCGCGACGCCGGTGTCGGGATCGGCACGCTCTACCGCCACTTCCCCACTCGCGAAGCCCTCGTCGAAGCCGTGTACGCCGCCGAACTCGACGACGTCGTCACGAGCGCCTCCGCACTGCTCGACCAGCACCCGCCCGAAGACGCCCTCCGCGCGTGGATGGACCGGTACGCCGAGTTCAGCGCGGCCAAGCGCGGGATGATCGCGACGCTCCGCACCGGCTGGGGCTTGTCCGGCCCGCCGACGCCGACGACCCGGGAACGCATCACCGGGGCGATCGGGAAGATCCTCGCGGCCGGGGTGCGCACCGGCGTTTTCCGCGCGGACGCCGAACCCGACGACGTCACGGCCATGCTGCTCGGCGTGTTCCTCTCCACGTCAGCCACCAACACGCCGGAGCAGATACGACGGCTTCTCGACCTCGTCGTAGACGCGGTCCGCCCGCGAGCGGAATAGCCGGGACGCCTCCGTTGTCGTCGTTGAAGACGAACGCCGACGAAAGCTGGGGACGAATGAAGGCAATCGCGGTCACGCGCTACGGCGGGCCAGAGGTGTTGCGGGTACTCGACCTCCCGGAGCCGCATGCCGGTCCGGGCGAGGTCCGCGTCCGGGTGCGGGCCGCGGCGGTCAATCCCGCCGACATCGTGCTGCGCGAGGGCGGACTCGCCGAGCGGTTCGAGTTCGCGCCGCCGTACGTGCCGGGCATGGACGTCGCGGGAGTACTCGACGAGATCGGCGAAGGAGTCACGACGCCGATCGCGCTCGGGGAGCGAGTCATCGCCGTCGTTGTCCCGATAGGCGAACGTCGCGGCAGCTACGCGGAGTACGTGGTGGTACCGGCCGAATCGGTCGTCCGCGCACCGTCCGAAGTGGACGATGTGGCGGCGTCGACGCTGTTGATGAACGCGCTCACCGCACGCCAGGCGGTCGACGTGCTGAAACCGGCGCCGGGACGGACCGTCGCGGTGACCGGGGCCGCCGGAGCGGTCGGCGGGTACGTGATCCCGTTGGCCAAGGAGGCGGGCCTCCGGGTGATCGCGGTGGCCGCCCCCGCCGACGAACCGCTCGTACGCGAGTTCGGCGCGGACGAGGTCGTCGCACGCGGGGACGACCTGGCGGCGCGCATCCGCGAGGTGGTGCCCGGCGGCGTGGACGGGGTGGTCGACGCGGCGCTGATCGGGCCGTCGATCCTGCCCGCGATCCGCGACGGCGGGGTACTGGCCGTGGTCCGGCCGTTCGAGGGTGAGCCGGAACGCGGGATCACCGTGCACCGGGTCCGGGTGAGCGACGACGTCCGGTCCACCGCCGCCCTCGAGCGGCTCCGTGACCTGGCCGAACAAGGCGTGCTGCGGCTCCGCGTGGCACGGACCTATCGGCCGGAGGAAGCCGCCGAGGCCCATCGGGCCTTCGAACGTGGCGGGCTGCGCGGCCGTCTCGTCTTCGAGTTCTGACGGCGCGCCGGACCGTCCACTCCGGACTGATCGAGCGGGGTGCGGGGCGGGTTGGCACCGGCGGAGCCGCCCGGTCTACCGTGGTGTGTGGACAGCGCCGCCCTCCGGATCACCGCCCGCACCCCGGCCGAATCGAGCGCCGCGGGCACCTGGTTCCAGCACACCATCGTCGATTCCCACCGGCTCCAGCTGCTCTGCTTCTTCGTCAGCATGGTGCTGGCGTTCGGGTTCATCCGGCTCTCGGTCCGGCTCATCCGCGCGAACGTGCGGTGGTGGCCGAAGAACATCACCCCGGGCGGCCTGCACCTGCACCATGTCGTGTTCGGGGTCGTCTTCATGCTGATCGGCGGCGTCGCCGGGTACGCGATCCCGGACGAATCGACGGTCTGGCGCGCGGTCATGGCGGGGCTGTTCGGCGTCGGCTCGGCGCTGGTGCTCGACGAGTTCGCGCTGATCCTGCACCTCAAGGACGTCTACTGGTCGGAGAAGGGCCGGGTCTCGGTCGACGCCGTGTTCGTCGCGATCGCGCTGGCCGGGCTGCTGCTGCTCGGGTTCCGGCCGGGCGTGGTGGACATCTTCGTCGAGATCGGCCCCGAAGAGGGCAACCTGACCAGGACGCTGGTCATCGCCGGTGACCTCGGGCTGGCCATCGTGACCCTGCTGAAGGGCAAGATCTGGAGCGGGCTCATCGGCCTGTTCGTGCCGGTCCTGCTATTCGTCGGGGCGGTGCGGCTCGCGCGGCCGAACTCGCCGTGGGCGCGTTGGCGTTATCCCGCGTCGGGCGCGAAGGCGAAACGCGCGCTGTGGCGCGAACAGCGGCTGCGCATCCCGGTGGTCAAGGCGAAGATCTGGGTCCAGGAGCTGATCGCGGGGCGCCACGACCGGAACACCTGACGTCACAACACGAGCACCGCCGCACCGGTGACCCGGCCACCGGCGAGATCCGCTAGCGCCCGGTCGGCATGCGCGAGCGGATACGGCGTCGTGCTGACCCGCAGCCGGTGCCCGGCGGCGAAGCGCAGGAAGTCCCGCGCGTCCTGCCGCGTATTGGCCGTGACACTGCGGATTTCCCGCTCCTGGAACAGATGCCGCTGGTAGTCGAGCCGCGGGATGTCCGAAAGGTGGATCCCGGCGATCGACAGCACTCCCCCGCGATCGAGCGCCGCGAGCGCGGGCGGCACGAGGTCACCGGCCGGGGCGAACAGGATCGCCGCGTCCAGTGGTTCGGGCGGAGTGTCCGCCGCGCCTTGTGCCGAGGCCACGCCGAGATCGCGGGCGAGGTCCTGCGCGCGAGGACTGCGCGTCATGACGTGCACCCGCGCGCCGCGGGCGAGCGCCACCTGCGCGGCGAGGTGCGCGCTCCCGCCGAAGCCGTAGATCCCGAGCCGCCCGCCTTCGGGCAGCCCGGCACGTTCCAGCGCCCGGTAGCCGATGATGCCCGCGCACAGCAGCGGGGCGAGTTCGACGTCGAAATACCCGTCGGGCAGCCGATGTGCGTACGCGGCGGGCACCACGCAGTACTCGGCGTATCCGCCGTCGGCGTCCCAACCGGTGTACACCGAGTCCGGGCACAGGTTTTCCGCGCCCCGCAGGCAAAACCGGCAGGTACCACAGGTTCCCCGCAGCCACGCCACGCCGACCCGGTCCCCCACCGCGAAGCCCGCCGAAGCATGCACCACCTGGCCCACGACCTCGTGTCCCGGTACGACGCCCTGGCGGTGCACGGGCAGGTCACCCTCGGCCACGTGCAGATCCGTCCGGCAGACGCCGCTGGCCAGGACCCGCACCAGCAGTTCGCCCTCGCCCGGCACGGGGACGGGCTCGCGGGTCCGCACCAGCGGCCCGGACGCCATCGGCCCCGGCCGGTCCACGCGCCACGCGGTCATGTCCGCCATTCCGGCATTATCGCCCCTCGGCCCGCGTCGGCTCGCGTACCGGGACAGTCGGTCGGCGTACCCCGAGAGTCGGACGGTGAACCGACCGTCCGGGTACGCGAGCCGACTCGCTGGGTACGCGAGCCGGCGTGCTAGGACGGCGGGCGGGTGGCGGCGACGTCGCGGCTGTGGTCCTCCCAGGCCACGGCGAGGCGGTCCACCGCGGTCTCGAGGGTGTGCGGGGATTCCGCGAGCGAAAGCCGGACACCGGCGAAGTGCCGCCGGTCGACGCAGCACGCGGCGCCCGGGGTGACCAGCACGCCGTACCGGGCCGCCCGGTGCGCGTAGGTTTCGCTGTCCGCCAACGGCAATCGCGCGTACAGCGACAGTCCCGCCGCCGGTGGCTCGACCGCCCAGGCGGGCAGCCGCTGCCGGATCGCGTTCACCAGCAGATCCCGGCGTGCCGCCAGCGCGGCGCGCAACTGTCCGTGCCAAGCGTCGTCGACGGCCTCCAGCAACCGGGCGGCGAACAACTGTCCCGGGACGCCCGGCGCGAGGTCGTTGGCCGAACGCAGGCGCAGCAGGTGCCCGCGCAACGCCGCGGGTGCGCGGATCCAGCCGATCCGCAGACCCGCCCAGAACATCTTCGACAGCGAGCCGATCGCGACCACGGAGTCGTCGGACGCGGCGAGCGGCGGCACCGGTTCGGCGTCCTCGTCCAGGGTGAGACCCGCTTGGGCGAGATCCTCGACGAGGAGACCATCACTGGAACGGGCCGCGGCGAGCAACGGCTCGCGCCGCGACCGCGCGAGCACCGCGCCGGTCGGATTGTGCCCACCCGGATCGACGTAGATCACCGGGGCGGCGAGGCGGCCCGCCGCGCGGCGCACCGCGTTGACGTCGATCCCGAGCGAGTCCACGCCAACGCCGAGCAGCCTGCCGCCCCGGCCCGCGAGCGCCCCGGCGAGCCCGGGATAAGTGGGGCACGCGGTGATGACGGTCCGGTCCGGGGAAACCGCCGCGGCGGCCACGAGCGTCAGCGCGTGTTGCGCCCCCGACGTCACGATGAGCTGATCGGCGGTGGTGGGCAGGCCGAGCCGCCGGGTCAGGTGCGCGGCCAGCGCGGCCCGGAGCACCGGCAGTCCCGCCGGGTGCAGGCCGTGGCCCCGCCACTCCGCCGGGTCGGCGGCGGCGACCTCGGGCAGGTGTTCGGTGCCGGCGGGGACGGACAGCGAAAGGTCGATCGTCTCGCGGTCCTCGTCCAGTCTTCGTTGCAGCAGCGCGGAAGCCGGGCTCTGCTTCGGCGTCTGGGTCCACGCCGGGCGCGCGCGGACGTAGGTTCCCGCGCCCTGTCTGCGCTCGACCAGCCCGGCGTCGGCGAGTTCGTCGAAACAGCGGACCACCGTGCCCCGGCTCAGCCCGAGGCCCTCGGCGAGGATCCGTTCGGCGGGCAGCCGGTCGCCCGCGGACAGCAGCCCGCGTTCGATCGCGGCCGCGACGCCCTCGGCCACCCGGCGATAGCGCGGACCCGGCCGGGCGGCCCAGCCGTCGAGCGCGACACGCACCCACCACCCCAGATCCTGGTCCATTTTCTCAGATTGGCCCTGTCTCGGCGGCAGCCGCAACCGGCACGCTGAGCGCATGGACCCCAGCCCGACCCTCGCCCGGCGCTTCTGGGAAGCGCTCGAACCCCTGCACGCGACCGTGTACTTCGCCCCGGAACCCGCCGAAGTCGCCAAGGCGCTCGGCCTCCGCGGCTGGTGGATGGGGTACTTCGCCGGCCGGATCGCCCCGCTCGGCCCGCTCGGCGCCGCCCCGGTGACGTCGATGTTCTTCGGTTTCGCGCCGGGCATGGTCGAGCGGGCGCTGCCCGACGCGTGGGCGTACGCGGCGCCGGACGCCGTACTCGCGAGCCGGATCGACGCCGTCACCGCCGCCCTCGACCGGCTCCTGCCACCGGGTGACCGCGACAGGCTCGTCGAACTCCTCGAACGGGCCGTCGACGGGTGCCGCTACGAGGGCCGTCCGCTCGCGGCGGGCTGGTCGCGGGTCCGGCGCCCGGAAAGTGTGACGGGCAGGCTCTGGCTCGCGGCGACCGTGCTGCGGGAACACCGCGGCGACGGGCACGTCATCGCCGCGGTGCACGCCGGGCTGCGTGGCCTCGACGCGACGCTGACGCACATCGCGACCGGGAACGTCACCCGCGAGATCATCCAGCCCAACCGTGGCTGGAGCGACGCCGACTGGGACGAGAGCCGCCGCAGGCTCGTGGCGCGCGGGCTGCTCGACCGCACCGGCAGGCTCACCAAGAGCGGCGGCGTGCTGCGCAGGCAGGTCGAGGACACCACCGACCGGCTCGCCGCCGATCCGGTGGCCACGCTCGGCGAGTCCGGTGTGGACGAAGTCATCCGGCTGGCCGCGCCGCTGAGCCGCCACCTCGTCGACACCGGCGTCATCCCCCTCCCGAACCCGATCGGCGCCCCGCGCCCCTGACCCGGCAGGAAATCATGACCATCGCACTCGACCTCGACGACGCCGTCGCCACGATCACCATCGACCGGCCCGCCAAGCTCAACGCGCTCGACTACGCCACGATCGACAGCCTCGTCCGCACCCTCGACGACCTCGAATCCGACTCCGCGATCCGTGCGGTCATCCTGACCGGCGCCGGGGACCGGGCGTTCAGCGCGGGGGCCGACATCGGCGATCTCGCGGGCAGCATCGGGCGCGGCGCCGAAGCGGCACTACGAGAGATCGTGCGCCGGGGACAGGGGCTCACCCGGCGCATCGAGGAGTTCCCCAAGCCGGTCATCGTGGCGGTCAACGGACTGGCCTACGGCGGCGGCTGCGAAGTCACCGAAGCCGCTCCGCTCGCCATCGCCAGTGAACGCGCCACCTTCGCGAAACCCGAGATCACGCTGGGCTTTCCGCCGCCCTTCGGCGGGACGCAGCGGCTGCCCCGGCACGTCGGGCGCAAGCACGGGCTCGAACTCATCCTCACCGGCGACCCGATCGGCGCCGACCGCGCCGCGGAACTCGGCATCGTCAACACCGTCGTGCCCCACGAGGAGCTGCTCCCCGCCGCGCGCGAACTGGCCGCGCGCGTCGTCCGCCACTCCCCCGCCGCCGTCCGCGCATGCCTCGCCGCGGTGACGCGCGGGATCAACCTGCCGATCGACGAGGGCCTCGGCGTCGAAGCCGCGTGGTTCGCCGCGACCCTGCCGGACCACGGCGTGCCCAGCGGCGTCGAGCACTTCCTCGCCCGCCGGTAAGCACGTCTGTCGCTTGTGGATGGTCGGGAGCAGGGCCCCGGGAGCTAGGTCACCGGGGACCCGCTTCACCTCCCTCGTTCCGGAGCACCAGACATGGTCTGAGCTGACCACCCCGCGCACACTGCGAATGCAGTTAGTCGCCGCCACCGGGAATTATGATCAACCCGCGCTGCTGATCCGGTGCGGCATCCAGCGCCACCTTGACCGAGCGCCGACGGCAGAACTGATCGCGGATACCTTCAGTCCGGAAGGCGATCTCGAACACCACACCGTGATCATGCTGGTGCCACGACCACCGGACAGCCCGATCGGCAATCGCGGCATCGACCAGGGCGTCAGCGTAGGTGCGACGCCAAGCGCTCGCAGGGGTTTCCCCATCGAGCACCTCGATGAGCAGCCAAGGATCAGACACAGCTTCGACCGTATGCTCGCGAGCCGGGCGGCACTACCCGCATTTGCCGCGATTCGCGCTGTTCCGGACTTCCACCAAACTTGTCAACTCGTCATGGCGAGCTGACAAGCGCAATACTGGCATGCATGGTCGATCGGAGAACCAGGCTCTCCCGCGCTGCTCGTGAGCGGAACCGTGGCGCGTTCCTCGCCGATGCCGCCGCGCGCGGCTTCACGCCGTCCACCTCCGTGAAGATCCGCTTCGAACAAGCCGACCAGCGCGCAGCCGCCCATCTCGCCATCGACGAAGGCGCCGAGATCACCGTGAGAGATCGGGTGATGCGAGCCGACGGGCTGGTGGTCCAACTCGCGGTGTCGCGCCTTCCGCGCGAGCTGACGCGCGGCACCGCGATCGAGGACGTCGACACCGGACCCGGCGGCGCGTACGCGCGCCTTGAGGAATCCGGGCATCGGCTCGGCTCGTTCGTGGAGCACGTCGGCGCTCGGATGCCGACGCCGGATGAGGCGACGCTGTTGCAAGTGGCGGAAGGAGTCCCGGTCATCACCGTGACCCGGGTTGCTTACACCGAGGACGGTAAGCCGGTGGAGATGAACGACATGGTACTCGCCGCCGACCGTTACGAACTGTCCTACGAGTGGCCAGCCGACTGACCGGTCCGGCGCTTCACTTGTCTGTCGCTTGTGGACGGTCAGAAATGGTGCGCAGCCGGGAGGTAGTCCCCCGGTGCCTCGCCCAGGGACACTGGTGCACATCCCGGCCGGGTCCGCCCCACGACGGCGAGCCCGGCGCGCCCGCGAGGAAGACCGCAGCCATGAGCAGCACGCAGAAGGTCCGCCAGAACGCCAGAGCGCTCTTCACCCGGCACCTCCGGCTTCTCGCGGCCGGGCGCGTCCGCGAGTGGGTGGAGCTGTTCGCCGAGGACGGCGCGCTCGAACTCGCCTTCTGCCCGCCCGGTATCCCGTGGCGCTACGCCGGGCACCGGGACCTGCACGAGTATCCGCGGTACATCCGGCAGCACGCGAAGGCTCGCTTCTCCCCGCCCACGTTCCACGCCACGGAGGATCCGGAGCTGGTGATCGCCGAGTACCACAGCCGCGGCGTCGCCGTCACGACCCGGCGCGCGTTCACCCAGACCTATCTTTCCATGGCGTATATCAGGAAATGCCGGATCACCCTGCTCCGGGACTTCTGGAATCCGCTGGTCGTGCTGGACGCCTTCGGTGGCCCCGAAGCCCGCGATTACGCACTCGGCGCCCCCGCGGAGTCGCGGGAGCGCCGAGCAGCCTGACAAGGATCAGAACGTCGCCACGTCGGGCGGCACCGGCAGGTCCGCCCGCGCCGACGCCGGGCGTGGCTCGACCGCGCAGTGCGTCCCGCGCGGCGGCACCGCGCCGGTGAACAGGTACTGATGGATGTACTCACGCGAACACTTGCTCACGAAGTACATCCCGTGCCCGCCACCGTCGTAGGTCACCAGCGTCATCCCGGTCTGCTTCTCCATCGACTTCGCCCACGGGTAGGCCGTCGCGGGGTCGTGCCGCGCGTTGGTGATGAGCAGCGGCGGCACATCACGGCTCAGGGTGAGCTTGTGCGGCGGGTTGACCGGCGCGGGCTGGCCCGCGCACACCAGCGCCCACGGGTTGTAGCCGTTGAACCGGATGTTCGGCGAAACCTTGCGCAGACCGTCGTCCAGCTTCTTGAACTCCTCGTATCCGGACACCCGGTATGCCCAGTCGTTGCACCAGATGGCCCTGGTCGGGTTCGGGGCGGTCGGCGCCGCGGCCAGCAGCTCCGGCTTGGTCCCGCTGTCACGGAGGGTCTTCAGGAAGGTCCCGAGAACGGCGAACTCCTCGGACAGCGTGTAACTCTCGATGTGCGCCGCCAGACGGGGCCCGTCGTACTTCTGCGCCGGATCATCCGGATCCGGCAACGTGCCCGCGTCGGCCCGGTCGTAGAGCTCCCGCACCAGTTTCTCGACGTCCTGGCCGTGCAGCGCGCACTCCGGCTTGTCGGCACACCACCGCACGAACTGCCGGAAGACCTCTTCACGCGCAACGCTTTCGGTGCGCACGAAGTCCCAGTTGCTGGTCATGCTGTGGTCCATCGTCGAATCGAGTACCAGGCGCCCGACGTTGCGGGGAAAGAACTCCGCGTACTGCTGGCCCCGCAGAGTCCCGTACGAGACACCGTAGTAGTTGAGCTTGCGCTCGCCGATCGCCGCGCGGATGGCGTCCATGTCCCGGACGTCGCTGCGCGTGTCGACGTGGTCGTAGATCGGGCCGCTGAGCTTGCGGCAGTCGGCGATGTACTGCTTGCTCTTGGCCGTCAGGTCCCGGAACTGCTCCTCGGTGGCAGGCCACCCCCGTGGCTCGGGACCGTCCGGGCAGGCGATCGGCTTGCTGTCGCCGATACCCCGCGAGTCGTAACTGATGACGTCGTAGTGGTCGTAGACCGGATCGGCGAGGATCTTGCCGTGTTTCAGGCTCTTCGCGCCCGCTCCGCCGGGCCCGCCCGGCCCGTACATCAGGGTGCCCAGTTTCTCCCCGGTGCCGGTCCCCTTGCGCCGGGCCAGTGACAGTTCGATCCGCTCGCCACCGGGCTTGGCCCAGTCGAGGGGGACGGCGAGCCGCGCGCAGTCCACGCCGGGCGCGTCGGCGCAGGGTTTCCAGTCGATGGCCGGTGGGCTCGCCGACGCCGGAGCGGCGATCAGCAGTGGTGCGGCGAGCGCCAGCACGACCGCACCGGAAAGCAGAGAACGTCGCATGAGATTCCCTTCCTCCCTGTAAGTCTTTGGTGACTGTCAGGGAGAAACCGACACTATCGACGGCGATGAGAAGGTTTCATCGGCCATCAGGCCGGTTCACCTCATCCTCACGGCTTAGCCCGAACGGAGCAGTCTTCGGCCTCCGCCCGGGTCAGCGGCCGGGCGCGATTCTGGCGAGGTCGACGCGGGACTGGATCCCGAGCTTGCGGTAGATCTGCCGCAGGTGGAATCCCACGGTGTGCGGCGACACGAACAGCTCGCTGGCCACCTGCCGGTTGGTCAGGCCCCGCGCCACCAGCCGCGCCACCTTCTCTTCGGTGTCGGTCAGGCTCGCCCAGCCCGTTTCGGGCCGCGGGGCGTGGTTCCAGTGCCGCCGCCGCACCCCGAGGCCACGCAGCCGCCGCCGGACCCGCGCGGCGTCCCACGCCGCGCCGGCCGCTTCGTAGGCGTCCATCGCCCTGGCGAGTCCGGCGATGCCTGCCGGGCGGTCGGTGCCGCACCGGAGCACACCGGCGTCCTCGATCGCCGAAGCGCGGACCCACGGGTCCGGGTACTGTCCGGCGACCTCCGCGATCGCCGCGGCGTCCCGGTCCAGCAGCGCGCGGGCATGGCTCGCGGCGACGCCGAACACCGGATAACCGGGATTGGCCGCGCTGACCGCCTCGGCCGCTTCGGCGAACTCCCGGCCGATGTCGGGGCGTTTCGCGGCGAGCGAGGTCCGGACATACCACGCCGCCGCGGCGGGATCCGCCAGGATCAGCCCGCGCCGCTCGCCCGCGCGGAGCAGGATCTCCAGCGCCGCCGCGGCGTCACCGCCGGCAGCGGGCACCTGCGCTGCGACCCGGCAGCGCAATGTCCACAGTGGATGGTCCGGGTCCGTGGGCACGGATTCCTCGAGCGACCGGACACGCCTGCCCGCGACGGCGACATCGCCCCGCCGCAACGCCACCAGCACCCGCACGGCGTGCAACGTGGGCAGGGTCAGCAGCATCTGCGTTTCGTGGAAGTGCGCGACCGCTTCGGCGGCGGCGGACTCGGCGCCGTCCAGGTCACCGCGCAGCAGCCGGACCCAGCCGCGCAGGACCAGTGGCACCGACGCCACCACCTTCGCGCCCGCCGCGGAGATGACGTCGTTCATCTCCGCGATCACCGCCTCGGCCTCGTCGAGCTGGTGTGCCCGCACGAGCATCCAGGCCTTCTGCCACAACGGATACGCCGTCAGCGCACCGGAAAGCCGCCGCCAGCGCTCCACCGACCGCTCCATCGCGCGGAACGCGTCCCCGATCCGGCCCGCGTTCCAGCACGCCGTCGCCCGGACCGCCAGCGCGGTCGCCACCAGATCGTCGCAGCGCGGGCCACCCGGCTCGGCGAGCAGCCCGTCCGCCGTCCGTTCCGCGGCCGGCGAGTCCGAAAAGGACAGTGCGGTCAGCCGGACCACGTCCGGGCAGGGCGTCCCGCAGTCGCGCTCGTCGTCCGGGGCCCGGCGCGGTTCCGGCGCGAGCGACAACGCCTTCCGTGTCTCCCCGCGCAGCACCATGATCGTGGCCAGGTTCGCACGCACCGACTGCTCCTGCACTCCGGCGGGGACACCGCCGACGACCCGGTCGGCGACCTCGGCGGCCCGGTCGAGACTGCCCGACCGCATCAACGCCGTCATCGCCGTGGTGGCCAGCGCGAAGTGCTCCGGCGCCCCGCGTTCGGCGATCTCCATTCCCCGCAGCGCGAGCGTGGCCGCCGTTTCGGGCGCGGCGGCCAGCAGCCGGTTCGCGGCTTCGGCGATGGTCGTGATCGCCTCGGTGTCCCCGGGCTCGGCGCAGCGGACCAGATGACAGGCCGCCGCCGCTTCGTCGGCGGACTCGCCACCGCGGGCCAGGTGCATCGTCGCCGCTTGACGGTGCAGCAGCGCGAGCAGGTGCGCGGGCACCAGCGCCAACGCGGCCCGCCAGAGCAGATCCGCGCGGAAGGCGAACCCCGCGCCCCGGCCGGCCAGGATCCCCTCGGCCTGTGCCTCCCACAGGGGACGCAGCAACGCCGCCGGTGATTCGTCGAGCATCTCCGCCAGGTCCCGCGCGGTGAACGACCGGCCGAGCACGGCCGCCACCTGCAGCAGCTGCCTGCTCGCCATCGACAACCGGCCGAATCGCTCACGCATCAGCGCGAGGAAGCGCTCCGGCAGCCGCGTACCCGCGTCCGCGACCGAGGACGGCCTGGTCAGCTCCCCCGCCGCGAGCCGCGCGACCCCGCCGTCGAACTCGAGGGCCCGATCGGCCCGCAGTCCCTCGAACAAGGCGACCACCGCGCCGGGCGAGCCGTCGAGACACGCGCTCAGCGCCACCAGGTCCGGGTCCGGGCGGGCGCCGAGCAGATCACCCGCGATCTCCGCCACCACCGCGGCGGGCAGCGCGTCGAGTGGCTGGATCCATTCCGCGTGCCCGGCCCGCGCCAGCGCCTTGAGCAGCAGACCGTGCGGCGACCGGCCGTCGCCGGCACGGGCGGCGAGGAGCCAGACGACCGGGGCGGCGGCGAACCCGCCGGTCACGCTCCCGAGCGCCGACAACGTGAGCGCGTCCAGCTCGTGCAGGTCGTCGACGGCGACCACGACCGGCCCCTGCCGCAGCCGGTCCCGCACGAGCCGGTGCAGCCGCGCGGTGTGCCGGGCCAGCCGGTCGATTTCCCGCGCCGTCGTGCGGGTTTCGTCCGTTTCCGGACGTGCGCCGTCGGTCGGCGGTTCGTGCGCGATGCGATCGACCACGGAGAAGCCTCGACTCTCGGCCAGGCACACGGCTTCGCGGATCAGCCGGGTCTTGCCGCTTCCCGCCGGGGCATCCATCAGGAGGATCCGGCCGCGTCCGTCCTCGGCCGCGGCCCGCAAGGCCGCCGTGATCTGTGCCCGCTGCGCCGCGCGGCCGCGCACCGGCCGCGGCGAATTCGATTCCCGCCCTGCGTTCGCCATGATGAACCTTCGGTTATCGCTGCTGCCGTTCGTCGTTCACGCGCAGCGCAACCAGCCGAACCCTCCCCTAGCGCGCGGGCCGTATCGGCCTCGAACAAGAAAAATCCGCCGGTCACCGCGACAATCCGGGGTTCCGGCGGAAGGTGCAGGGAGCAGGATCTCGGGAGCGGCGCGGAAATGTCAAGCCCTGGAAGTCGGACCACTCCCGCGGCGGCCCCTTTTTACCTCTTACGGCCGAAAGCGACCGAAACCGGAACGACCGTCACGGCCATTTGTGCGGCCGGGATGAATTCGAGCGGCCGATAGGATCATCCGACCATGAACGCGTCGTGTGACTCGCCTCTCCGGACTTCAATCGTGCCGGGGAACGGGAAACCCGATTCCGCTGCGTGAGCGATGTCGTGACACTCCGTCGACCCCGGTGCCGGACGAGAACGGCCGGTGCCCGCGAGCGCGAGCACCAGCCGAATGGCGCAAAACGGGGTTAACCGAGGCTGCGGGCGAGGTCGTCCAGGACCTTCATCGCGCCCGCCGGCCCGAGGCCGAGGAACCACACTTCGTCGTCGACGCGGACAGCGTGCTTCGCCTTGACCGCGCCGAGCCCGGCCCACAGCGCGCCGCCGGTCACGGTCTTCTCGTCCTGACTCGGACCGGCGCCGTAGCTCGAATAGAAGATCCAGTCGGCGTCGGCCTGGTCGATGCGTTCCGCCGCGACCTGCGTGGCGAGATCGGCGATGTTCTGGTTGTCCGGCCTGGCGAGACCGACGTCCTTCAGTATTACGCCGATGAAGGAAAGATTCCCGTACAATCGGATGTTGCCGGACAGAAAACGGACGAGGGAGATCCTGGGGTTACTGGCGATTCCCTTCTTCACCTCGTTGGCGCGGTTCTGGTAGCCGTTGAGCAGTTCGACAGCCTTGCTCTCCTCGCCGAGCGAAGCACCGGCCAGCAGGAGGTTTTCCTTCCACGGGAAACCGGGGCGGATGCTGAATACGGTCGGCGCGATCTTCGACAGTTTCGGGTACAGATCGTTCGCGCGCAGTTTGCTGCCGAGGATGAGATCCGGGTTCAGCCGGGCGATCGCCTCGAGATTGAGGTTGTCGATCTTCCCGACCGCCGGGATGCCCTTCGCCCGGTCGGCGAGATAGGACGGGACGCCGTCGGCGCCCGCGGTCGTGGCCATCCCGACCGGCGTGACCCCGAGCGAAAGCACGTCGTCGAGTTCGCCGCTGTCGAGTACAACGACGCGCGCCGGCTTCTTCTCCAGCTTCGTCTGCCCCAGCGCGTGAGTCACGGTGCGGGGGAAGACCCCCGGGCCGACGTCGGCGCCGAGTTTCGCGGTGGCCGTGTCGGCGGTGCTGAAGAGCTTCCCGCCCTTCGCGACCTCGGTGTCCCCGACGCCTGACGAGCTTTGCGGAGCGGGCTGCCCGCAGGCCGCGACGAGGCCGCCGAGCGCCACCACAAGCGCCGTGGCGATCGTTCTCGTCCTGGTTCTCGCATGCATGCGATCGCCTCGCTCCGCGAGACTGTGCCCAATTCCCTTTTGGCGCATGGTATCCATGATTCGCTCGCAAGCGTCGCTCATGGGTGTTCTCTCTTTCTCTTGCACGGCTTCAGATCCGGCCCGCCCGGTTCGCCCTCGCGAGCAGCAGCAGGAGGTACGGGGCGCCGACCGCGCCCGTCACCACGCCGACCGGGAGCTGGGTGGTGCCCAGCAGATGCGCGGCGGCGAAGTCACCCGCCAGCGTCACCAGCGCGCCGGTCAGCGCGGCCGGGACCAGTGAGGGGCGAGCACCGCCGGCCAGCCGGGTGGCGATCGGATTCGACACGAACGCGACGAACGCCACCGGCCCCGCCGCGGCGGTGGCCAGGCTCGCCAGCGCGACGCCGATCAGGATGAGCCCCAGCCTGCCGCGTTCGACGGCGACGCCGATCCCCCGCGCGCTGTCGTCGCCCAGTTGCAGGGCCGCGAGCGTGCGGCTGAGCAGCAGGGCGAGCGGGACGAGAACGGCCATGCCCAGCGCCAGCGGCCCGACGTGCTCCCAGCCCCGGCCGTTGAGATTGCCGGTCAGCCACACCAGCGCCTGCTGGGCGAGCTGGACGTCGGCCCAGGTCATCAGGAACGAGATCACGCTGGACAGCACCGCGGCGATCCCGATGCCGACGAGCACGAGCCGGTAGCCGTTCATCCCGCGCCGCCAGGCCAGCAGGTAGATCGCCGCCGCGGTCACCACGCCGCCCGCGAGCGCACCGGCCGACACGATCGCGCCCGACGCGCCGAACACGACCAGGCACACCACCCCGGCCGCGCTCGCCCCCGAGGTCACGCCGACGACGTCCGGGCTGGCGAGCGGATTGCGCAGCAGCCGCTGGAACAACGCGCCCGCGAGCCCGAAGGCGACCCCGACGAGCAGGCCGCACACCGCGCGCGGCAGCCGCAACTCGGTCACCACGTACACGCCGCGCCCGGTGCCCGAACCGGTCAGAATCCGGAGCAGGTCCGGAATCGGCACGGTGAAGTCGCCGACCGAAAGAGAGGCGCCGAACACGATCACGACGGCGGCGAACAGGAGCAGCGAAACCGTCCGGGCGCGCCGGACGCCGTGTCTGCGGGCGGCGGTGACGACACGGACGGCGTCGGCCGCGGCGGTGCGGTTCACAGTTGCGCCAGCTTCCGGCGCCGGACCAGCACGACGAACACGGGCGCGCCGATGACGGCGGTGACGATGCCGACGGCGACCTCGGCGGGCCGGAGCACGACGCGGCCCACGACGTCCGCCACGAGCAGGAGCAGCGGTGCGAGCACCGCGGAGTACGGCAGCAGCCAGCGGTGGTCGGGGCCGGTGATCAGCCGGGCGACGTGCGGCACGGTGAGCCCGACGAACCCGATCGGCCCGGCGATCGCCGTCGCCGATCCACAAAGGACGATCACGCCCAGCGCGCACAGCAGCCGGGTGAGCACGACGTTCTGGCCGAGCGCGCGGGCGAGGTCTTCGCCCAGCGACAGCGTGTTCAGCATCCGGGCCGAGCCGAGGGCGAGCACCACGCCGACGGCGAGGAACGGGAGCACCTGTCCGATCGCGGCCGGATCGCGGCCGGTCAGCGAACCGACCTGCCAGAACCGGAACTGGTCGAAGGTCATCGTGTCGGTGAGCAGGACACCGCTGGTCACCGAGGCGAGCGCCGCCGTCACCGCGGCTCCGGCGAGCGCCAGCTTCACCGGTGTCGCGCCCTCGCGGCCGAGCGAGCCGATCGCGTAGACGATGGTGCCCGCGACCGCCGCGCCGAGAAAGCCCAGCCAGACGTACCCCGTGACGCTGGTCAGCCCGAACGCGGTGATGCCGAGCACGACGAACAGCGCCGCCCCCGCGTTCACCCCGAGGATCCCCGGATCCGCGAGGGGGTTGCGGGTGACGCCCTGGATCACGGCTCCGGCGAGGCCGAGCGCGACCCCGGCCAGCAGGCCGATCAGCGTGCGGGGCAGCCGCAGGTCGCGGACCACGACGTGGTCGGGGTTCGCCGGGTCGAAGTGGATCAGCGCGTCGAGCACGGTGCCCGGCGCGACGCCGCGGGCGCCGACCGCGATGCTGAGCACCACGGCCAGCGCGAGCACGGTGACGAGGACGAGCAGCCCGGCGGCCAGCGTCACGCCACGATGGCGATGCCGGACCTCGGTGTGCGGAGGGTTTTCGTGCACGCTCGTCACGAGCGGCGCCGGCGTCGGCGTCGGGGCTGGGTCATCACGGGCTTCCGGGTCGGTCGTTAGGCGCGCCTACCCTAACCCGCGTTGCCGGGTGCCCGGCGCTTCACACCGCGGTGCGTGACGAGCGATACAGCTGGAAGGCGAGCACGAGCATGATGACGCCGAAGACCAGCGCGTAGATCCCGGCCATCAGCGCGATGAAGACGGCGCCGGCGTCCGGCCGGATGAAGATGAGCACCCCGAGCACCACCGACAGCGCGCCCGCGATGCCGAGGAACAGCTCGCCGCGGATCCACTTGCGCAGCCGGATCGCCGTGCTGATCTCCATGATCCCGGTGACCACCGCCCAGATCCCGACGAGCAGCGCCAGCGTCAGCGCGGTGATCGCGGGCCACACCAGCGTCAGCACCCCGGCGATGATGCCCAGCACCCCGGCGATGATCGTGCCCCAGCGCCGCTCGGCCTCCTTCGGCTCGGCGAGCAGCGCGATGCCGTCGATGATCGCGTAGATCCCGAACACGAAGGCCAGCGCGACCGCCGTGACGCCGGGCCACACCAGGGCCAGGACGCCGAAGAGGATCGCGAACACACCCCGGACCACCAGCAGCGCCACCGCCGCGCCCGAACCACTCACCACGTCGACCTCCCTGTCCGTGACCGGCCGATCACGAACCTAACCCCGGTCCCGTGCCACCGCCCGTCGAAGCCACCACCCGAGCAGGGGATTTTCAGTGTCGAGCCTCGGCCCTCGCCGTGTCGAGGGCCTTCCCGTACTCCTTTCTCTCCACTGTGGACGGAACGGCCCTGGTCAGGCGGCGTGGCGGCAGGTCGGGCAGCTGCAGTCCGAGCAGACACAGTGCGCGCAGTCGTCCGCGCAGTGCGCGCACTGACAGGTCGCGTGGTTGCACGTGGGGCAGCTGCAGTTCGCGCAGTCGCACACCGCGCAGCTGTCCGAACAGTCCGGGCAGGAACACTTCGTGCATTCGTCGTAGTGGACGCCGCCGGCGTCCCGATGTTCGCGGTGCAGGTGTCCATCGTGGACATAGTCGACGTGGTCGTCGTGCAGCACGGCGTCGTGGCCGCAGCCGGGTCCGTGCGTGTGCCGGTGGGTTTCCGCGGCGGGGTGTTCCAGGGTGGTCATCGTCAGTCCTTTCGGGACGGTCGAGTGGGCACCCCTGACGGTCATATGCACGTTCACGCACGTCAAATCGGGAGACTCCGGCGTCCCCCGATCAGGTCACCAGGTCGGCCGCGCGCCGATCCCGCCGTCCACCACGAGGTTGTGCCCGGTGATCCAGGAAGCCATGTCCGAGGCGAGGAACACGCAGGCGTCGCCGACGTCCCGGCCTCGTCCGGCACGGCCCAGCGGCGCGGCCCGGTTCCACCGTTCGAGTCCTTCGGGCCAGTCCTCGGCCAGGCCCGGCCGGTCGATCAGGCCCGGGGAAACGCTGTTGACGCGGACGCCGAACTCGCCGTATTCCAGCGCGGCCGCCCGCGCGTGCATGATCAGCCCGGCCTTGCTCGCGCTGTAGTGGGCGTGGCCGGGTGCCGGTTGCGTGCCCTCGATCGAGGCGATGTGCGTGACGCTGCCGCCGCCGTGCTCCCGCAACGCCGTCACCGCGGCCTGGGTGCACAGGAACGCGCCGGTCAGGTTGACGTCGACCAGCTCGCGCCAGCTCGCCGCCGACATCGTCGCCAGCGGCTCGACCGGCTGGATCCCGGCGTTGTTGACCAGCGCGTCGAGCCGTCCCGCCGCGGTCACCGCCTGTTCCACGATCCGGTGACACGTCCGCTCGTCGGTGAGGTCGCCGCTCACGACGAGGGTCTTCCCGCCCTCGTCGGCGATGCGTCCGGCGAGTGTCGTGGCGTTCCCGGCGCTGCGGTGATGATGGAGCACCACCGCGGCACCCGCCCGCGCGAACCGCAGGGCGATCGCCTGCCCGATCCCGCCGCCCGCGCCGGTGATCAGCGCGACCTTTCCGGTCAGGTCCGGCAGGGCGGGGTCACGCATCGGGGTCCTCGGTCATCCGCCGCCCGGCACCGGGACGGCACAGCGCGCGAATCCTGTCGGCGGCCGAGGGATACCGCGCGACGAGTTCCTCGGCGTCGCCGCCTTCGTAGTCGTCGGGCACGAAGCCCGGCGCCATCGTGGTCCCGCACAGCGACCAGTGCCCGCCGGGCGCGACCTGCGCGCCCATCCACGTTCCGGCGGGCACGGTCAGCTGGATGTGCTGTCCCGCCGCGTGCCCGAGGATCTCGACGTGCGCCTCGCCGTTTTCGGGCAGCAGCAGGAGTTCGAGCGGATCACCGCGGTAGAAGTGCCAGACCTCGTCGATCGGCAGCCGGTGCATCGCGGAGAACAGCCCGCCGGTGGCGAACAGCGCGATGATCGCCGAACCCGCCGGGCGTCCGGTCCCGTCCACGGGGCCCGCCCAGGTTCGCCGGAACAGCCCGCCCTCGACCGGCAGCGGTTCGAGCCCGTACTGCCGTGCCACCTCCGCCACCGTCGTGTCCACGATCGCCATTACCGCCCTCCGACGTACCGGTCGCCGGTCAGCCTAGTTACGGCTCGCCGGCACCGGCGAACCGGACCCGGCCGCACCGCTACTGCCGGAGCAGATAATTCCGGAAGGGATCCAAGCGCCTCTGGTGCGCACCGCCGCCCGGACATCTGCCGAGCGTCGGATTGCCGGCGAAGAACAGACCCGAACATTTGATGCAGATGTCCCAGTTGCTCTGACCGCCGGGACCGTCCATTCCGTCCGGCAGCGACTCGATGCGGTACTGCCCGGAGCCCAGCGTGCTATGTCCCGGCCCTGGCGACCCGTTCGGACAACGGCTTGCCGTTTGCCCTCGCACCACATGCCAGAAGATCGACCACAGGCCCTGGCAATTGTGACACCAGACCCACCCGTCTTCTCCCGCGCCGCCGTCGGAAGTGAACTTGAGGACGTAGTTACCGCTGCCGTTGCTGTGGTGACCACCGTCGAACAGATCGCCCGCAGGACAGCTGCCGCGCGTGTTGTTGCCGGAAAACCACAACCCGGCACACCTTTCGCACCATTTCCAACCGCCCTGACTGGCCCCGGCGGGCGTGGCCGCCGCTACCGAAAGCGCACCGATCGTCGCGGCCACACCCGTGACTCCGCGAATCACCTTCCGCCGTGATATCACCCCGCGCGACCCGGACGGCGTTCCGGGATCTTGTTCCGGAGAATCCATTTCCACCAACGCCCTCCAGACGTGGAACAGGGACATTTCACCCCCGTGCTCGCCGAAGGTAGCACCGGCCCCGATACGACACAATGCGGCGATCCGGCGCCCCGGAACAATGGTGATCCGGGGTGATAAAAAGACCGGGAACCGTTACATGAAGTGCGGCACGGACAAAGATCGCCTACACCGCGAACATTGTCCATGATTACCGGGCACGTTGTTCCGATCTTTCGGCGACGCCGGCGAGACGCTAGGCTCCTAGGCGATTCTGGATGGCCTCGGCTGCCGCGACCGCTCCCCCGCCCTCGCCGAGAGACGCGCCAGCCTCCTTCGCCGCCACCCGCAACGAGGGGTCCGTCAGGGCTCGTTCGACGGCGGTCCGCAGCTCCCCGGCCGGGACGGGACGACGGGACATCGCGTGCCGCAACACCGTTCCCGCCCCGCGCCCGGCGACCTTCCGGCCGATGATCAGCTGTTCGGCCTGCTGCGGGACCACGACCAGCGGCACGCCGCGGGCCAGCCCTTCCAGTGCACTGTTCATCCCGCCGTGGGTGACGAACGCCGACGCGTGCCGCAACACCTCGCGCTGCGGGACGGAAGCGCGGACCAGCGTGCCCGCCGGCGGGCGGCCCAGCCCGGCCGGGTCGACGCCGCCGGTCGCGATCAGCACGCGCGCGGGCAGGTCGCCCAGTGCCTCGAAACAGGCGTGGAAGAACGCGCCGCTGCCCGCGTGCAGGGTGCCCAGCGAGACGAGGACCAGTGGTCCGGGCTCGTCGAGGAACGCGGCGAGTTCGGCGTCGGGTGCGCTGTCCCCGCCCTCCGGAAAGGTGGGACCGACGTAGTGGCAGCTCGCGTCGATGCGCGGGTCATCACCCTGCAGCCAGCGCGGGATCGGGAAGATCGTGACGTCGCCGCGCATCGGCAGAGTCGGCGACGGCGGATAGATCCGCTTCCCGAAGCGCCGCACCACCCGCTGCTTCGCCGCCACGGTGCGGGGCAGGTCCCGGATCGTCGGCCCGAGGAAGCAGGCCCATTCGCGGGCGGTCAGGCAGGAGAGATCCTTGCCGCCGACCAGGAACGTCGTCATCAGCGAGATCATCGGCACGCCGAGGCTCGCCGCGGCCATCCGGCCCCAGATCGCGTTGGAGTCGAAGGCGATGGCCGCGGGCGGGTCCCCGGCCAGCTCGTCGCGCAGGAACGGCAGCAACGACTCGGTCGCCCGGAGCACCCGGGTGACGACTCGCAGCGTGCTGCCGGACTGCGTGGCCTCGGCGATGCCGGCCACGCTGATCGTGCCCGGCGGGTAGGCGCGGAACTCGCATCCGGCGCGTTCGACCGGCGCGCGGAACTCCTCGCCGGTGTAGTACGTGACCTCGACTCCGCGCCGCGTCAGCTCGCGCATGATCGGCAGACTCGGGTTGACGTGCCCCCACGCGGGCATGCCCGCCATCACCACTCGGCTCATGACGCCATGAAACTACACTCGATGTAAGTTCGCAATGTGTTCACGAGTACAGGTGATGTAACGTCCTGGGCATGGACGAGTCCCGGCGCGAACGCAAGAAGCGGCAGACGAGACGGCTGATCGCGGACACGGCAATCAGGCTGTTTTCGGAACAGGGGTACGAACAGACCACCGTCGCGCAGATCGCCGCGGCCGCGGACGTGGCCACCAAGACGTTCTTCAACCACTTCCCCAGCAAGGAGGCCGTGCTGTTCCCCGACACCGGGCGCAACGCCGCCGTCGCGGTCGAGGTCATCGCGGGGCGGAAGCCCGGCGAGCCGGTCGCCGACCTCCTGGCCCGCGCCTACGAGGCCATGCTGGCCGGCTATCGCGCCGAAAGCGCCGGACGGGACGACCGGACGCTGATGGAGCTCTACACCCGGCTGATCATGACCGTCCCCGCCCTGCAGGCCAAGGCGCTGCGCCTGGAATTCGCCGAACAGCGGACGATCGCCGGGGCGCTGCGCGAGGCCTACCCGGACACGCTGGACGCGATCAGCGCCGCCGCGGTGGTCGGCGCCATGGCCGGGGCCGTGCAGGGGGCGGCGCTCACCAGTCTCGAAGCCGGTCAGTCCGAAAAGGACTTCTGGAAGGCCATGCGGCGTGGCATCGACATCGGCCTGTACGGTCTGGGCGGCTGACCTCCGCCGCGTGTCATCGGGATTTCATCGGCGGCACCTAAGCTTCGCCGCGATGCGAAAATTCGTGAAGGTCCTGACGGTGATCAGTTTTCTCCTGTGCGTCGCGGGTGCGCTCCTGTGGTGGAAGCACACCGGCGCGAACCCGGTGTGCGACGGGAAGGACATGCGCCCCGGCGACGTCTGCCAGCGGATCCGCGCCGGTACGTCGATGAGCTACGACGAGGCGAAGGCGTCGCTGGAGGACTCCGTCCCGGTCGACATGGGACTGTTCTTCGGCGGCGGAGCCGTCTTCGTCCTGTCCCTCATCGGCGGCGTCATTCTGCGACGGGCGAACACCACGACGTCCTGACGAGTTACCGCGCGGTCACGCTGACCGGGAGGTCCTTGAGGCCGTTCACGAAGTTGGACCGCACGCGGCGGGGTGTCGCGGTCAGCCGGATCGAGGAGATCCGCGCGACGAGTTCGGTGAACATCAGCCGCAGTTCCAGCCGGGCGAGGTGGCTGCCGAGGCAGAAGTGCGGGCCGCCCTTGCCGAAGGCGAGGTGATCGTTGGGCGAGCGGGTGACGTCGAAGCGGTGCGGCTCGGCGAACACACCGGGATCGCGGTTGCCCGCGGCGAACCACAGGACCACCTTGTCCCCCGCCGAAATCCGCCTGCCGCCGAGTACGACGTCCACGGTCGCGGTGCGGCGGAAGTGGTAGACCGGCGAAGCCCAGCGGAGGAATTCCTCCACCTCGCCGGGGATCAGCTCCGGACGCTCCCGCAGGAGCACGAGCTGGCCCGGGTTCTCCAGCAGTGCGAGCATCGCGTGCGAGATGGCGTGCCGGGTGGTCTCGTTGCCCGCGACCACCAGCAGCAGGAAGTAGTTGCGGAAGTCCGTTTCGGACAGTGGCACCCCGTCGCGCGGCATCCGGTTGACCAGTTTGGACACCAGGTCCTCGCCGTCGGCGCCGCGGCGACGCGCGGCCAGTTCCTCCCCGTAGGCGAACACTTCGAGCGAGGCCGGGCTGCGGAACGGCAGGTGCCGGTACTGGTCGCTGTCCGTGCTGCCGAGCAGGACGTCGGCGTAGTCCGGGTCGGTGTTGCCGATGATGCGGTTGCCCCACTCGATGAGCTGCCCGGTGTCCTCGTCCGGGACGCCGAGCATGCGCGCCAGTACCCGGATCGGGAAGTCGGCGCTCACCTCGCGCACGAAGTCGAAGGTGCCCTTCGCCAGCGCGTTGTCCACTGTGGACGCCGTGAGCCCGCGCAGGAACGTCTCGTAGCCCGCGAGCCATCGCGGGGTGAAATCCCGTTGCAGCACCTGCCGCAGCGCCCGGTGCCGGGGCCCGTCGGTCTCCAGCATGGAACGCCGGATGCCGGCCAGGTCGTCATCGACCTCTTCGAGGTTGACGAACTTCTCCGAGGTGAACGTCGCGGTGTCGCGGAGGGCGCGGACGATGTCGGCGTGCCGGGTCAGGCTCCAGTAGCCGGCGCCGGAACGCTCGCGGGTCCATGACACCGGGTCGGTGCGGCGCAATGCGTCGAAGGCCTGCCAGGCTTCGCCGCGCTGGAAGAGGCCGAGGTCGTCGAGATCGGTACTGATCGCTGTACTCACGGTGGCCCCCGGGCTCAGAGGTGGTGGACGTACTCCCGCAGTTCCCAGTCGCTGACCCAGGCGCGGTAGCGCTCGACCTCGTCGCGCTTGAACGCGGTGAACGAGGACACCAGTCGTTTGCCGAGCTTCCCCTGCAACGCCGCGTCGGCCTCGAAGGCGTCGAGCGCGGCCGAAAGCGACGTCGGCAGCACGGGCGCCTTCGCGGGGTCGTAGCCGTAGCCGTCCAGGGGCGCCGGTGGCTCGGCTCCGGCCTCGATGCCCAATTGCATCGCGGCCAGTACGCCGCCGTAGAGCAGATAGGGATTCGCCGAACTGTCGGGCAGGCGCAGTTCCACGCGGGTCGCGTCGCCGCGCTCGGGCGGGATGCGGACCATCGCGCTGCGGTTGTCCAGGCCCCAGTCGATCAGCCAGGGAGCCAGGGTGTCGGGGCCGAACCGCTTGTAGGAGTTGACCGTCGGATTGGCCAGCGCGGCGAGCGCCGGTGCGTGCGCGAGCACCCCGGCCAGCGCGTGACGCAGCACCGCGGAAAGCCCGAACTGGCCGGCCGGATCGGCACCGGCGTTGACGCCGTCGGCGTCGGTCAGCGAGACGTGCAGGTGGAACCCGGACGCGCCCTCGCCGTTGAACGGCTTGGCCATGAACGTCGCCATCCGGCCCGCGCGCCGTTCCAGCTCCTTGATCGCGGATTTGAACCGGAAGGCGCGGTCGGCCGAATCCACGGCCGCCGAATGCGCGAGGTTGATCTCGAACTGGCCGGGACAGAATTCGTGGTTCCCCGCGGTCACCCCGATGCCGAGATCACGCAACTGCCGCAGGGTCGCTGTCAGGTGTCCGCCGGGGTCGCCCTTCGCGCCGGTGACGTAGATGTTGCCGGACTCGTCGCCGTAGCGCCGCCAGCCGTCCCCCTCCCGCTCCAGCACGAAGTACTCGAGCTCGGGACCCACCACCGGGAACAGGCCGGTGGCGTGGAACGCCTCGACGATGCCGCGCAGCACGGTGCGGGGCGATTCGTCGCAGGGCTCGCCGGAGGGGTCGAACACGTTGCCGAGGCAGGACGCGACGCCGTCCTCCCAGGGGACGTCGGCGATCGTGGTGAGATCCGGGAAGACCTTCACGTCCGGCAGGCCCGCGTCGAGCCCGCCCTCGACGTCGAGCGTCTCGCCCCGCGTCGTCGTGTGGTAGACGGCGCGGCAGAACGCGAGGCCGTGCTCCATCACCGCGGGCAGCTGAGCCACGAGCACCTCGCGGGACCGTTCGGTCCCCATCAGGTCGGGATAGCCCACGCGCAGGACGTCGATCCCCCTCGCCGTGAGGTCCTCGACGGCGCGGCGCACGGCATCGCGATCGGGCGGGGTGTCCATGACCGGCCTCCCGGGTTGTCGTTTGGGACCGAACTATAGGCCGGGCAATCGGGGCCGACAAGCCCCTTTGCTCGCCTTCTCCGCACGCCGGGGAGTTGATATCGTTAGCTACCAAACGTTCGTCTGCCGCTGGTTGGAGGCCGTCTCATGGCGCCGGTACGAGGATTCTTCTACCCCCGCACCCCGTCGGGGCTGGCGGCCCTGATCCCCCCGCCACCGTGGCACTATTCCGGCGACCTGCTGACGATCGAGTACCGCACCGATCCGGCGAAGGTCGCCGCCCTGCTGCCCGCTCCCCTGCTGCCCGCCGAGGAGGACCCCGGCGCGGTCGCGCTCATCTGGGCGGACTGGCAGTCCTGCTCGGCGGACGGCCGCCAGCTGCTCGACCCGGTTCTGGCGCAGTACAAGGAATGTTTCGCGGTGGTGCGCTGCCGGTTCGAGGGCAGGACGTACTCGCGCTGCGTGTACATCTGGGTGGACAAGGATTTCGCGATCGCGCGGGGGATCCACCAGGGCTACCCGAAGAAGCTCGGCTCGATCCACCAGACACGCCCGCATCCCTACGGTCCCGCGCCCCGGCTGGCGCCCGGCGCCCGCTTCGGCGCCACGCTCGCCGCCGGGGACCGCCGCCTGGCCGAGGCAGTGCTGACACTCGAGGCGGAGAGCGAGACCGGCGGGTTCGTCAACGGGCACCCGATGGCCCACCACCGCTGGCTGCCCGGCATCGCGAAGGACGCGCCGGACACCGTCGCCGAGCTGATCTCCTCGGGCGCCGCGGCGTTCGAGGGCGGGCCGGTCTGGCGGGGCAACGCGGAGCTGCGGCTGTTCCCGTCGCCGGCCGAGGAACTGGCCGAGCTGACGGTGGACGAGCCGATCGGCGCCTACTACCAGCAGATCGGCGTCGTCTGGGACGGCGGCTCGGTACTGGCGCCCCGGGTCTGAGCCGTGAGCTGAAGGGGGGGGGTGTGGGGGGGAGAAGAGAGCAGCAGGAGCCACAACACGCAGAGGAGAGCGACACACACCCGCAGAAACAC
>NZ_JBHYIQ010000001.1:106351-108156 GCF_042739895.1 Amycolatopsis sp. NPDC059021 | reverse complement strand
TTCCTCGCATCAGACGCGAGGAAAGTCCCCTTCAGCGCGTCCTGCGAGACGAAAGTCCCCTTCAGCTCGCCCGGCCTGCTAGTCCCGCTGTTTGCAGGCCTCCAGCGCCCACTCCTGGCGGCCGTATTCGTCGCGGAAGATCCGGTAGCAGTCCAGCAGGCTGCTCTGGGTGCAGGCCTGGAACGCGATGTCCACGTCGGCCTCGCCCTCGTCGACCGCGTAGTTGACGCAATCGGGCACCGAGCGTGGGGTGATCGCGGCCGTCGCGGCCGGTGCCGCCGCCAGCGCGCCCGCCAGCACCAGTGCCGCCACGGACAACCCGCCCGCTACTTTGCCCATGTTCTGGCTCCGTCCTGCTCGATTCCGCATGTCCCGGTCCGGATCCAGCAAAGTGCCGGGCGCCGCCCGCGGACAAGAAGGATCCGCCCGAACCACCCGAGTCAGGACCTCGCTTCACCGGTCCGGGTAACCGGACCCGGACCCGCCGTGACGAGGGCTAGTAGCGGCTCCCGGCGAGCACGGTGTCGACCAGTTCGCCGGGGTCGGCACGCGCGATCAGTGTCGAGGCGAGGTCCACCTCGAGGCCGAGCGCGCGGATGCGCCCCGCCTCGGCGGCGTCCGCGCGGTCCAGCACGAACCGGTCGCAGACGCCGCGGTGCAGCTTGGCCACCGAGACGGCGATGGCGGGCAGGCCCACGGTGTGCATCAGCGCCGCGCGGCTGCGGGCGCGCCGGTGCTCGGCCGGGTCGGTGATCGGCACGCCGTAGACGACCGGGGTCACTGCCACGATCTCCGCATGTGTGTCGCGCAGCGCCGCGGCGACGCCCGGGATTCGCAGGATCGGCAGGACACCGGCCAGCGGATTGCTCGGCCCGAGCACGACCAGCTCGGCGGCGCCGATCGCCTCCAGAACGCCGGGAGCGGGACGCGCCTCATCGATACCGTCGTAGCGCACGCTCGCTACTGCGGGTTCCGCATCACGATCGTCCAGAAACTCCTGATATCGCAGGTTCTCCTCCGAGAAGGTGTTCAGCCGGGTGCTGACCTCCTGCTCGGTCATCGGCAGCACGCTCACCCGCACGCCCGCGGCGGCGGCGAGGCCGCGGGTGATCTCGGCGAGTCCGTCCCCCGCGCGCAACCGCTCGGTACGCGGTCCTGCCAGGCCGAGGGCGGCACCGGAGTCCATTCCGGACAACGCGGCCAGCGTGGTGTCCAGGTCCGGGCAGATCCGCAGGCCGTCCCGCCGGAAGTCGTCGGCCGTGTTGACCACGATGGTGAACTCGTCCGGCGGCACCCGCCCGGCCAGCGCGCGCCACAGCCGGGACGAGCCGGTGCCCCCGCCGAGACCGACGATCATCGTGCCGCCGCCGGGAAGTCCGAAGAGGACGGTTCAGAGCGGCCGGGACCATTCGGCGTACTCGGGCAGCAACCGCCGCCCGTTGGCCGCGAAGAACGCGCGGACGATGACACCGCGGGCGATCCGGATCGCGGGCGGCCCGTCCAGCGCGGCGAACTCCCTGGCCTTGTCACTGTAGAAACCCTGTCTCCGATAGCGGCGAGTTCGTTCGTCGAAGACCTCTTCGATCATTTCGTCCGGGGTCCGCCCGACGAACTCGGCGAACTGCGCCAGGGCCGCCAACCGCGCCGCGCGGTCGGCCTCCGGCAGGCGGGCGAGCGACCTCGCGTACCGCCGCACGGTGATGAACTCGGTGAACGCCACCTTGCCCATGAGCCCCTCCCTTCGCGGACCCGGCCGGCGGGGGGGGGGGTGGGGGGGTGCGCGAGGACGGGCGGCACCTCGAACT
>NZ_JBHYIQ010000001.1:79236-106341 GCF_042739895.1 Amycolatopsis sp. NPDC059021 | reverse complement strand
CGGGGGGGGGGGCGGGGGCCGGCGCCCCCCCCCCCCCCCCCCCACGTCCGGGGGCGGGCCGGTCCGCGCGCCTCCTAGGCTGTGGTCCGTGCCTCAGATCCGCACCAACCGAATATCAACAGTTGCTCAACGACCGCCCCGGCGCTGTTGCCACCGCCGAAACCGGGGAGCAGCATGAGGTTCCGCGACATGGGAGGTACGGCCGAGGTGGCACCGAGCGCTCGACGCCGGATACTCGTCGTCGACGACGACGAGCGGGTCCGCACGGTCGTGACCTGGCAGCTGGAGGCCGACGGGTTCCTGGTGACCGAGGCGGGCGACGGCCACACCGCGCTCGAACGGATCGCCGCCGAACCACCCGACCTCATGGTCCTCGACCTGTCGCTGCCCGGCCTCGGCGGACTCGACGTCCTGCGGCGCGTCCGGCACGACCGGTCACGGACGCCGCTGCCCGTGGTCGTCCTCAGCGGACGAAGCGGCGAGACCGACCGCATCGTCGGGCTCGACCTTGGCGCCGACGACTATCTCGTGAAACCGTTCTCCCCGGAGGAACTCGCCGCGCGGGTGCGGTCGGTGCTGCGCCGCAGCGTCCCGGTGACCACAGTGGACGGCGAGACCGAGGACGGCCTCCGCATCGACACCGCCGCCCACCAGGTCACCCTGGACGGCGCGTTCGTGGAACTGACGGCCAAGGAGTTCGACCTGCTCGTGTTCCTGGCCCAGCACCCGGGGCAGGTGTTCACCCGCGCGCAGCTGCTGCAGGCGGTCTGGCGGTCCTCCCCCGGCTGGCAGTCCGACGCCACCGTCACCGAGCACATCCACCGGCTGCGCGCCAAGCTCGAAACCGGCCCCGGTGGCCCGCGCAGGCTGCGCACGGTCCGCGGCGTCGGCTACCGCTGGGAACGCGCATGATCCCGAACCTGCCCCGCGTCGAGTCCGCGTTCGACCACGCCGACAGCCTGCTGCTGCTCGAACGGGAGACGCGGGTGCTGGACCTGCTCGCCTCCGGCGCCGAACTCGGCGACGTCCTCGGCGCGGTGACCGAGGCGCTCAACGAGCTGCTGCCGTACTCGCGGTGTTCCATCCTGCTGCTCGACTCCACGCGGGCGACACTGCACCACGGCGCCGCGTCCGGCCTGCCCGCGCACTACGTCGAGGCGATCGACGGGCTGTCCATCGGGCCCGAGGCGGGCTCCTGCGGCACCTCCGCGTACCACGGGATCCAGGTGGTCGTCGAGGACATCGCGACCGACCGCCGGTGGGACGACTACCGCGCACTGGCCGAACTCGCCGGGCTGCGCTCCTGCTGGTCCCAGCCCGTCCTCGGCCGTGACGGCGGTGTGCTGGGCACCTTCGCGGTGTACCACACCGAACCGCACCTCCCGCCGGAACGCGAGGTGCGGCTGGTCGAGCAGTTCACCCACCTCGCCTCGGTCGCCATCGAACACGCGCGGCTGTTCGGCGCGCTCGCCGAAAGCGAGGAACGGTTCCGCAGGGCTTTCGAGGACAACGCCGTCGGCATGGCGCTCGTCGGCCTCGACCGCCGGTTCACCAGGGTCAACCGCGCGCTGCGGCATATGCTCGGACTGTCCGAAGTGGACCTTCTCGGCGTCGAACTCGGTGCCGTGCTTCGGCCGGACCTCGTCGAGCACACCGCGGACATCCTCACCGACCTCGTCGACGGCGACGCCGACAACGTCCAGTTCGAAACGGTGTGCGTCGGCAGCGGCGGCGCCGAGATCGTCGCCGCGGCGACCGCGTCGATCGTGCGGCGCGCCGACGGCGAGAAGATGTACCTGAGCCTCAACCTGCTCGACATCACCCAGCGCCGCGCAGCCGACCGGGAACGGCGCGCCCGGCGGGAGGCCGAGGTCGCCCGGCACGCGGCGGAGGAGTCCAACCGGGCGAAGTCGGAGTTCCTGACGTCGCTGTCCCACGAGCTGCGCACCCCGATGCAGGCCATCACCGGCTTCGCCGAACTCCTGCGGCGTCTCGACCTTCCCGCCGAGCGGCGTCAGTCGGCGCTGCACCACATCACCGAGGCGAGCGACCACATCCTCGCCCTCGTGGACGACGTCCTCGACGTCGCCAAGATCGAGGCGGGCGCCCTCGAGGTCCGGCCTGAGCCACTCGAACTGCGCCAGCTCGTCGGCGAGGTCGTCGCGCTGCTCGAACCGCTGTCCCACCACCGGATCTCGCTGCGCGTCGAAGGCCCCGAACGCCGGATCAGCGCCGACCGGCGGCGGCTGCGCCAGGTGCTGATCAACCTGGTCACCAACGCGATCCGGCACAACGAGCCCGACGGCTGGGTGCTCGTCGAGACCGCGGAGACCGCCGACGGCGCCCTGATCCGGGTGACCGATTCCGGGCCGGGCATCAGCCCCGAACTCCTGGAACGGCTGTTCGTCCCGTTCCAGCGGCTCGACGCCGAGGCACGCGGCGTGCCGGGGGCCGGGCTCGGCCTGGTGCTCGCCCGCGGCCTGACCGAGGCGATGGGCGGGACGCTGAGGCTCACCAGCACGCCCGGCACCGGGACGAGCGTCGAAGTCGCGCTCCCGGCCGGATGAGCTCGCCGCCGCGTCTTTCGGTGCTGGACACCTCGCCGATCGTGCAGGGGTCCACGCCGAAGCGGGCCCTGCTCGACACGGTCGATCTCGCGAAGCTGGCCGACTCGCTGGGCTACCACCGTTACTGGGTGCCCGAGCACCACGACATGCCCGGCGTCGCCGGTTCCGCCCCCGCGGTGCTGATCGGCCATCTCGCGAACGCCACCCGGCGCCTCCGCGTCGGCGCGGGCGGAGTGCTGCTGCCCAACCATCCGCCGATCGTGGTGGCCGAGCAGTTCGGCACGCTGGCCGCGCTCCACCCGGGACGGATCGACCTCGGCCTCGGCCGCGCGCCAGGCGGGCCTCGCTCCTCCGTGGAGGCGGTCCGGCAGGAAACAGCGCGCACCGCGAAGACCTTTCGCGAGCAGCTCGACGAACTCCGGGCGTTCTTCGCGCCACGGGAAGGCGTGCGGCCGCGGGCGATTCCCGTCCTCGGCGGCAACGTCCCGCCGATGTGGCTGCTCGGCTCTTCGCCCGCCAGCGCCGAACTCGCGGGTGAACTCGGCCTCTCCTACGCCTTCGCCCACCACCTCAACCCCGGGGCGGCGGGGGAAGCCGCACGCGGCTACCGGGAGCGGTTCCGCGCCTCGGAGCATGCCACGGAACCGAAGATGCTGGTCAGCGTCTCCGTCATCGCCGCGGAGGACGACGACCGCGCCGAGTGGCTCGCCGGCTCCACCCGGTTGAAGGTACTCAGCCGGGTTCGCGGGCACCCCATCCTGCTGCCGAGCCCGGAGGACGCGGCGGCGTATCCCTACACCGGCGAAGACCGGGCCGAAATCGCCGCGCGCTCCGGCAGTGTCCTCGTCGGCGGCCCGGAGACGGTGACCGAACACCTGCAGGCGGTGCTCGACGAGACCGGGACCGGCGAGCTCATGGTGACCACGCCCGTGTACCACCACGCGGATCGCCGCCGGTCCTACGAGCTGGTCGCCACCATCGCCGATCGGCTCCGGCCTCGCGAGTCTCCCCATCCCGTGTGATCGCCTCGGCCCCGAGGAGGAAGTCATGTCCGGTCTCGCCTTCGCCGCGCTCACCACGCTTCTGCTCGCGCCGCCCGCCGTGGCCCGGCAGGACCCGCCCACCGGACCGGTCACCATCGAGCCGGTCGTCGTCAACGGATCGGGTTGCCCGCCGGGAACGACACGGATCGCCGTGGCACCGGGGAATACGTCGTTCACCGTGTCCTACCGGGAATTCACCGCCAGGATCGGCGGGGACTCGCTCCCATACGACCGGCGGAAGCTCTGCCAGCTCAACCTGGACGTGCACATCCCGGACGGCTATACCTACGGCCTCCGGCGGGCCGATCACCTCGGCTCGGCCGCGCTGACGGCCGGGACCACCGGCACCCTGCGGGGAACGTACTACTTCGCCGGTGTCCCGACGCCGCCGGAGACGGTCCACGCCTTCCGTGGGCCGCTCGATGGCGGCTGGACGGCGGGCGCGGACGTCGGGCAGATCGCCTACAAGCCGTGTGGCCTGAAGGGAAACCTGAACCTCAAGGCGGAAACGCGGCTCGCCACCTCCGCCCCGGCGGACGTCAGCACCCTGACCCTGGACTCGAGCACCTATCACTTCGCCTGGCGAACCTGCCCGCGGCGGTGACCAGCGCGTCGAAGAGTGCCTGCTGCGCGGGATCTCCGGCGGCCGTGTCCTCCGGATGCCATTGCACGCCGAGGAAGTCCACATCGGACAGTTCGGCGGCCTCGACCGTGCCGTCCTCGGCCCAGGCCACCGGCCGCAGGCCCGCGCCGAGCCGGTCGAGACGCTGGTGGTGGAAGCACGAAGCGTCGGCCTTCTCCCCCACCAGCCCGGCCGTGCGCGAACCCGGTTCGACGCGGACGCCGTGCACGACGTGCCGATGCGCCCCGGGCATGTGCTGATCCAGCGTTCCGCCGAGCGCGACGTTGACGATCTGCAGGCCGCGGCAGATCGCCAGCAGCGGCCGCCCGGTGTCCAGCGCCCACCGGGCGAGCGCGAGGTCGAACTCGTCCTGCGCGGTGTCCACGTCGTACACCTCGTCCGAGCTGGTCGGCTGCCCGTAGCGCGCCGGGTCGAGATCACCGCCGCCGGGCAGCAGGACTCCGTCCGCAAAGGACAGTCGCGTGACGTCGCCCTCCGGGTGCACGGTGAGCGGTTCGCCCCCGGCGGCCAGCACGGCGGCCGACAGCGCCCGCGCGGTGACGACGGCCGAGTAGCGCAGCGCCGACGTCGAAGCGGCGAAGCGCGCGGGGATGACGATGAGCGGCCTCACGGCAACGCGATCCAGGTCGTCTTGAGATCGGTGAACTTCTCCAGCGCGTGCAGGGATTTGTCCCGCCCGTGCCCGGAAAGTTTCGTCCCGCCGAAGGGCACGGTCAGATCGCCCTCCTCGTAACAGTTGACCCACACGGTGCCCGCCCGCAGCGCGCGAGAGATCCGGTGCGCGCGCCCGAGGTCCCGGGTCCACACCGCCGCCGCCAGCCCGTAGTCGGTGTCGGCGGCCAGCGCCACCGCCTCCTCGACGGTGTCGAACGTCAGCACGGACAGGACCGGGCCGAAGATCTCCTCCCGCGCGACCCGCATGTCCGGGGTGACCCGGTCGAGTACGGTCGGCGCCAGGTAACTGCCCCCGCTGTCCACGCGCGCACGCTCACCGCCGACGCGTACCCGCGCGCCTTCTTCGAGCGCGACGTCGATGTGCGACAGGACCGAGTTCAGGTGTTCTTCGCTGACGACCGGGCCCATCTTCGTCGCCGGGTCCAGCGGGTCACCGGGCGTGAAATCGGCGGCACGCGCGACGACACGCTCCAGCACCTCGTCCGCGACGCTCTTGTGCACCAGCAGCCGCGAGGGCGCCGTGCACATCTCGCCGGAGTTGAAGAAGATGCCCCACGCCGAGGTGTCGGCCGCCGCGCCGAGTTCCGGCGCGTCGTCGAGGATGATGTTGGGTGACTTCCCGCCGAGTTCCAGCCAGACCCGTTTGAGGTTGGAATCCGCGGCATAACGCAGGAAATGCCTGCCGACCTCGGTCGAGCCGGTGAACGTCACGACGTCGACGCCCTGGTGCAGGCCGAGCGCCCGCCCGGTGACCTCGCCGGGACCGTTGACGACGTTCAGCACGCCCGCGGGCAACCCCGCCTCGGCGGCGAGCCGCGCCAGGTGCAGCGCCGACAGCGGGGACTGTTCGGCGGGTTTCAGCACGACGGTGCATCCGGCGGCCAGCGCCGGGCCGAGCTTCCAGCCCGCCATGGTCAGCGGGAAGTTCCACGGCACGACGGCCGCGACGACACCGGCCGGTTCGCGAGTCACCAGCGCGAGGGAATCCGGCCCCGCGTCCGGGATCTCGCCCGCGGTCTTGTCCGCCGCTTCGGCGTACCAGCGCAGGGTGTTCGCCAGCGCGGCGAGTTCGATGTTCCGCGCGTCGGAGATCGGCTTGCCCATCTCCAGCGAGACGCTCAAGGCGAGCACGTCCGCGTCGCGCTCCACCAGTTCCGCCAGCCGCAGCAGGTGTTTCGCGCGCTCACGCGGTTTGAGACGCGGCCACGGTCCGTTGTCGAACGCGTGCCGGGCGGCGGCTACCGCGCGGTCGACGTCCTTCTCCCCCGCCGCGGCGACCTCGGCGAGCACGGTGCCGTCGCGGGGCGACGTGACGGCCATCGGCGTGCCATCGACCGGATCGGTGAACGTGCCGCCGAGGAACAGCCCGCGCGGAGGGGACACCCGCGCGGCCAGCCGCAGCCAATCGTCGTGGCCGAGGGACATGGACACCTCCGAGAGTGCGCACACCGGGCTTGACCGCGGTGATGCGGTCACTTACGTTTGGGCCCGAACGATATCGTGGACACGGCGATCGGTCCACGATTTTCGAGGGCTTTCGAGCTGGGAGGAGCCAGGATGACGCGCCAGCCGACGGTGGCAGGGGTGCCCGTGTCCGCCGACCACTGGATCGGGGGCCGCCGCGCCGCCTCCGCCGACCGGTTCACCGACGTCTCCCCCCTCGACGAGGCGCCGGTCGCCGAGATCGCGCGCGGCACCGCCGCCGACGTCGACGCCGCGGTGACAGCGGCGAGTACGGCGTTCGCGAGCTGGTCCCGCACCAGCCGCGAGGAACGCGCGAGCCTGCTGCACGCGATCGCCGACGGCGTCGAGAAACGCCTCGAAGACCTGGCGATCGTCGAGACCACCGACAACGGCGCGCTGCTGCGCTCGCACCGGCGCGGGGTGATGCCCCGTGTCGCGCACAACTTCCGGTTCTTCGCGAACTGGCTCGTCGACGAGCTGGACCAGCCAGATTTCGAGACACGTGGGCATCGCAACCACGTCTCGTGGGATCCGGCCGGGGTGTGCGCGCTCGTCACGCCCTGGAACGCGCCGCTGATGCTGGCCACCTGGAAGATCGCACCCGCGCTAGCCGCCGGGAACACCGTCGTGCTCAAACCCGCCGAGTGGACGCCGCTCACCGCGTCGCTCTTCGCCGACATCGCCGCCGAAGCCGGGCTACCCGACGGTGTGTTCAACGTCGTCCAGGGCTACGGCGCCGAAGCAGGTGCGGCACTCGTCGCGCATCCCGGCGTCCGGCGGATCAGCTTCACCGGTTCGGTGCCTACCGCGCGCACGATCGCGGCGTCCGCGGCGGCCAACCTCGTCCCGACGTCGTTCGAACTCGGCGGGAAGTCGCCGCTGCTGGTCTTCGGCGACGCCGATCTCGATCTGGCGGTGGATCTCGCCGTCGAGCAGTACGACAACGCGGGGCAGGTGTGCCTCGCCGCCGTCCGGCTGCTCGTCGAGGAGTCCATTGTGGACGAGTTCCGGGCCCGTTTCCTCGAACGTGCCGGGCAACTCCGGCAAGGTGATCCCTGGGACGAAACCACCGACCTCGGCCCGCAGGTCCACCGCCGCCAGTTCGAGAGGATCGACGGGTTCGTCCGCCGCGCGGTCGAGGCCGGGGCCGAGCCGCTGCTCGGCGGCGGCCCCAACACCGATCTCGGCGGTCTCTACTACCGGCCGACCCTGCTCACCGGTGCCGCGGAGGGCAGCGAAATCCTGACCGAGGAGGTCTTCGGCCCGGTCCTCACGCTCCAGACCTTCCGGGACGAGGACGACGCTGTCCGGCTCGCCAACTCCACCCGCTTCGGTCTCGCCGCGACGCTCGTGACCGGCGACGAGGCCCGTGCGGAACGGGTTTCGTCGCGGCTCGTCGCCGGGACGGTGTGGGTCAACTGCTTCTTCGTGCGTGATCTGCGTGCCCCGTTCGGCGGCTCTCGCGAATCCGGGATCGGCCGCGAGGGCGGCACGTGGAGCTTCGATTTCTACTGCGACGTGAAGAACAGCGTCTTCGCGCCGCGAGAGGGGAACTGACCATGGGAGAAATCGTCGGCGCCGGCCTGCTCTCGCACGTCCCGACCATCATGCTTCCGGAGAAGACCCGCCGGGAACTCAACAACGGCGCGGAAACCAGCCTC
Organism: Amycolatopsis sp. NPDC059021; assembly: GCF_042739895.1. Classification (NCBI taxonomy): domain Bacteria; kingdom Bacillati; phylum Actinomycetota; class Actinomycetes; order Pseudonocardiales; family Pseudonocardiaceae; genus Amycolatopsis; species Amycolatopsis sp. NPDC059021. The sequence continues at coordinate 98,288 of NZ_JBHYIQ010000001.1, read as the reverse complement.
GTCCCCGGTCTGCGCCGGCTCCGCCGCGAGGTGTTCGACACGCTCGACTACGACACCGTCGTCGTCCTCGATTCACATTGGGCCACCACGGTGGAGTACGTCGTCACCGCGCAGCACCGCCGCGCCGGGCTGTTCACCTCCGAGGAACTGCCGCGCGGGATGTGCCGTATTCCGTACGACTTCCCCGGGGACCCGGAACTCGCGCGCGCGGTCGCCGCGCACGCCACGGAACAGGACACCTGGATCACCCCGATCGACGATCCGTATCTCCCGATCTACTACGCCACCGTGAACCCGTGGTCCTATCTCGGCGTGCCGGAGAAACCGTGGATCTCCATCGGTGTCTGCCAGACCGCCGACGCCGAGGACAACCTGAGGCTCGGCCGCGCGCTCGCCGCGGGCATCGCCGACACCGATCGGAAGGTCGTGCTGATCGCGTCCGGCGCGCTTTCGCACACGTTCTGGCCACTACGGGAACTGCGTGCGCACGAGGCGTCCGGCATCGAGCACATCTACACCCCCGAAGCCGCCGAAGCGGATCTCCAGCGCATCGAATGGTTCACCGCCGGGGACCACGCGAAGGTTCTCGACACGATGGACGAGTTCGCGCGGTTCAAGCCGGAAGCCGGGTTCGGGCACTACCTGATGATGGCGGGCGCGCTCGGCGAACAGGCGTGTGTCGCGCCTGGACGGTTGTATTCGGAGTACGAGAACTCCGTCGGCACCGGTCAGGTGCATCTCTGGTTCGACAGGCCCGCCACCGGCTGGACCCAGGAGGCCACGCGATGACCGAGTACCGCAGGATCCTGCTCGACGGCGCCGCGGTCGAGGTCGTCCGCGACGGCGACCGGCTCGTCGCCCCGGACGGGCGCGAGACCGGTGTCGACGAGGCGGTGCACCTGCCGCCGGTGGTGCCGTCCAAGATCATCGCCGTCCACCTCAACTACCACAGCAGGGTGACGGAGTTCCAGGGCAAGCTGCCGCCGGCACCGACGTACTTCCACAAGCCGACCTCGGCGCTCAACGCCCATGGCGGCGCCGTCGTCCGCCCGGAACGTTGCGAGTGGCTGAACTACGAGGGCGAGATCGCGATCGTCATCGGCCGCACGTGCCGCAACGTCTCCCCCGCCGAGGCGGGCGAGTACATCCGCGGCTACACCGTCGCCAACGACTACGGCCTGCACGACTTCCGCGACACCGACGCCGGTTCCATGTTGCGCGTCAAGGGATCCGACACGCTCTGCCCGCTCGGGCCCGGCCTGGTCACCGGCTGGGACTTCCGCGGCAAACGGATCCGCACCCTCGTCAACGGCGTCGTCGCGCAGGACGGCGACACCGCGGACATGGAGTGGGACATGCACTATCTCGTCGCCGACATCGCCCGCACGATCACCCTGTATCCGGGTGACGTCCTGCTGTCCGGGACCCCGGCGAACTCCCGCCCGGTGCGGCCGGGCGACGTCGTCGAGGTCGAGGTCGAGGGGCTCGGCACCCTGCGCAACCACATCGTGTCCGGCCCGGTCCCGATCCGGTCCGACGTCGGCGCTCAGCCGACCGAGTCCGAAGAGGTCCGGTCCACCGCGCTCGGCGGGGACTGGGAGTTCCGCGGCGTCCGGGCTCCCCGCCGTCCTTGAGTTTCTGTTCGCATGGAACGAAACCGGATAGTCCACTTCGGACTCAGTCGCCTATCGCAAGCTGTATAGGCCGTTATACACCCTTCGTGCTCAACGCCGTGAAGGCCCCCTTCACGGCGTTGAGCGCTGACAAGGGGGCCTTCACGGACCAGCCGCTAGTCTCCCGCCGCCGCGCCTCGGCCGATGACGGCGTACACGTCCGGCCGGGCAGCTCGTAGCCGCGCTCCCCAGGCGACGCCGGCGAGACCGGCCACGAGGATCAGTCCCGGCAGGATCCACCGCAGCGGCGATCCCGGGCCGGCGCCGAGCATGACGTCGAAGTTCACCAGAACGAGCACGAACAGGCCACCGAGCGTGAGCCCGGCCAGCCCCGGCGCGAGCAGCCGCTGGAGTGCCGAATGCCCGCGCGCGTCCCGCCGGAAGTAGCCGACGACCGCGAACGAGGTGAGCGCCATCAGCAGGATGACCCCGGCGGCGCCGACGTTGGTGAGCCAGGTGAACAGGTCCAGCACGGGGTCGCGGCCGGTGACGGCGAAGACCGCGAGTACCACGACCGCGACCGCTGTCTGGGTCAGCGAACCCGCGCGCGGGGCACCCGCGCGGGTCGTCGCGGACAGCCCGCGCGGCAGCACTCCTTCCCGGCCGAGGGCGAACAGGTAGCGCGCCACCGCGTTGTGGAAGCTCAGCAGCGCGGCGAAGAGGCTCGTCACGAACAACACCGTCGTGACGTCGGTGAAGATCCGGCCCAGCCGGGCCTCGCCGAGCGCGAACACCAGATTCGGGCCGTGCTGCCGGGCCTGCGCCACGACCTCGCCCTCGCCCGCCGCCGCGGCGATCGCCCACGCGCTCACGGCGTAGAACACACCGATGATGCTGACCGCGACATACGTCGCCCGCGCGACCGTCCGCTTCGGATCCCGGCATTCTTCCCCGTAGATCGCAGCGGATTCGAAGCCGACGAAGCTCGCGACCCCGAAGCACAGCACCGCGCCCACCCCGGCCACGAACAGGTGCGACGGCGCGAACCCGGCCGACGGCACCCCGCCCGGCCCCGGGGCCGCGAGACCCGCGACATCGAACACCGCGACCGCCGCCGTCTCCAGGATCAGCAACACGGCGAGCACGCGCGCGTTCAGGTCGACGCGGAGCACACCGAGCACCCCGACCACGACCACCGCCGCGAGCACCCCGGCCCACCACGGGACGCCGAGCCCGAAGTACGTCCGGCAGAGCTGGGCGCTCGCCGCCCCGAACATGCCGTAGATGCCGACCTGCATGGCGTTGTAGGCCACCAGCGCGACGAACGACGCGCCGACGCCCGCCGGCCTGCCGAGGCCGTGCGCGATGTAGGCGTAGAACGCGCCACTGTTGGCGATGTGCCTGCTCATCGCCGCGTAGCCGGCCGTGAAGACGATCAGCACGGCGGCCAGCACCAGATACGACAACGGGATGCCTTCGATCCCGGTGACCGCGTAGCCGGTGCTGATCCCGCCCGCCGCCACGGTGAGCGGCGCCGAGGCGGCGACAATGAAGAAGACGATGTCCGGCACTCCGAGCGGCCGGGAGCGCGGGGCGGGGTTTTCCGGGGAACGGGTGTCGGACACGGGCGACCTCCGGGAACGGGACGGACCGTTCGTTTGGCACCATACAGTCCGCAGGATCGTATGGGCCCAAACGTTATTGCACAAGGCACGATCCCGAAACGTCGCCGCGCCTGCCTGGACCCGGCCTGACGAGCAGGTACGCTGTCGCCCACTGGACCGATCGGGACACAGGTGACGCATGACCGGGTACTACACGCTCCGCGAGACCGAGAAGGCCGTGACAGCGCGGCTGGGCGGTCTGGAACTCGACTTCGGCGCGATGGCGGCGGTGTCGAACCTGCACCGCGCCGCCTCCGCGGTGCGCAACCACTTCGAGCAGTCCGTGCTGCGTGACGTCGACCTGACCTGGACCGGTTTCGTCGTCCTGTGGGTCGTGTGGATCTGGGAGGAGATGGAGACCAAGCATGTCGCGGAGGAGTGCGGGATCTCCAAGGGCACGCTCACCGGTGTCGCCAAGACGCTCGAATCACGGGGCCTGCTCGTGCGCACCGTCCCGCCGGACGACCGCAGGCTGTCGGTGCTCTCGCTCACCGCCCGCGGCCGCGAGCTGATGACCGAGTTGTTCCCCCGCTTCAACGCCGAGGAGAAGTTCGCGCTGACCGGCCTGAGCGACCGGCGGATCCAGGATCTGACCCGCACCTTGCGCCATATGGTCAAGCACATCGAAGAGACCGGCGAGGAGCGGGAAACGGAGGTGCGAGCGTCCATCTCGGACAGCAAGCTCCCCGGGCTCGCCGCGGACGGACGGCAGCCGAGGCCGGCGGGCACACGCCGTACCGACCCGCGCCGTCGCGCCCGCAAACCCGCCTGAACCGGCGGGCAGCCCGGCTGTCCCGCGTGGACAGTGGATTCAGGACACCGGGCGCAGCGGATCGTGCCCGAGTGACATGAGCCGGTGCCGCCAGTGCGCCTGTCCCGCGGTGGGCTCCAGGTCCGCGCGGCGTTCGGCACGCACCCGGTCGACGACCGCGCGCATCACCCGCTCGTCTTCGGCGGTCACGTCCCCCTTGCGTTTGCGGAGCACCTCCAGCACGTGCCGTCCGGTCGGCGTCCCCGCGCGGTCCGGCAGTTCCTCGGTCCCCTCGCCCGCCGACCGGGTACGCAGCCATTCGCTCAGCTCGTGCGAGGTCATGTTCACCACCTCGTGGAACTCGGCCCACAGCTGTTCGTCCACCTGATGTGCCGCGGCCATCGTCGGCCTCCTCTCCGTCGTAGCGGGTTCGTGCCGGTTACCCGGACACGGTGACGACGACACGTCGCGCCGGGTTTGGCCGCTCCCCCGGCGCGGTATCCGGGGCGTGCCCACCAAGCCGGACAAGGAGGAGCTCATGGTCCATCCCGTGCCGCCCCGGCCCGACCCGATGCGGCCGCCGCCGGAACCACCGCCGACACCGCCCGCTCCCGGGCCGCCGCGTCCGCCGATCCCGGAACCGGGACCGCTTCCCCCGCAGCCGGACCCGCCGCGCGCTCACCGCCGTTCGCGTGCCGCGTCGAGGACCGCCACCACTTCCTCGTCGGTGGTCTGACCGAAATCGTCATACCACTGGCCGACCGCGCGGAACTCCTCCGGCGCGGCCACGCAGACGACGTCGTCGGCCATCCGGTGCAAGGCCGCCATCGCGTCCGGGGCACACACCGGCGCGGCGAACACCAGCCTGCGCGGCCGCTCGTCGCGGACGGCGCGCAGGGCGGCGCGGGCGGTGACCCCGGTGGCGAGGCCGTCGTCCACGACGAGCACGTCCCGGCCGCGCCGCGGCTCCGGCACCCGGTCGCCTTGGTAGCGCGCGATCCGGCGCCGGGCCTCCGCTCGCTCGGCCGCACAGGTCTCCGCGAGGTCTTCGGTGGTCAGGCCGAGCGCGGCGAGGGTCCGCTCGTCGTAGGTCGGCGGGCCGTCCGGGGTGACCGCGCCGAGCCCGAATTCGGGACGGCCCGGCGCGCCGATCTTGCGGGCCACGGCCACGTCCAGCGGGGCGCCGAGCACGGCCGCCACCTCGTCGGCGACCGGGATCCCGCCGCGTGCCAGGCCCAGCACCACCGGATCGGACCACGGTCGTTCGCGCAGCAGCTCGGCGAGCCGCCGACCCGCGTCCCGGCGATCGGCGAACATCCGGGTGGCGCTGTCGCGGAGGAAACGCATGGGATCCGTCCTTCCTCGGACCGAGAGCGGAAACCGTCTCCTCTTCGGTTACCCGGCCGTACGGCCCGTCATGCGTGGCGCGCCCCGGTCAGCCGAGGTGGGCGGTGAACCAGGACGCGGCCGCTTCGGCGACGCGCTCGAGCGTGCCGGGTTCCTCGAACAGGTGCGTCGCCCCGGGGACGACCAGCAGTTCCCAAGGACCCGCCAGGCGTTCCCCCGCTTCTTCGTTGAGGCGCAGCACGGTCCGGTCGCGGGCGCCGACGATCAGCAGCACCGGGCTGGTGACCCCGGCCAGCGCGGGACCGGCGAGATCCGGACGTCCCCCGCGCGAAACGACCGCGCGTACCGCGTCCGGCCGCTCGGCCGCGGCACGCAGCGCCGCGGCGGCTCCCGTGCTCGCGCCGAACAGGCCCAGCGGCAGGCCGCGGACCGGGTCGTGCCGCGCGAGTTCGTCGATCGCGCGCACCAGCCGCCCGGCCAGGAGGCCGGCATCGAAGCGGAGCCGCCCGCCCGCCGCGTCCGCGGCTTCCTCGTCCCGGCTCAGCAGGTCGAACAGCAGGGTCGCGAACTTGTTGTCCTGCAAGGTTTTCGCGACCGCCTGGTTCCGCGGGCTGTGCCGCGAGCTGCCCGATCCGTGCGCGAAGACGACGACGCCGGCCGCGTCCGCCGGGACGGTGAGATCGCCCTGGACCGCCGTGGCCCCGTGGTCGATCGCGAAGGGCACGGTCATGCTTCTCCCTCCGTTCAGAGTCCGCTCGGGTAGGTCTGTTCCTCGGCGCCGCCCGGCTCCCCTGGGTGCAGGGGCGTGATGGCCGTGGTGACGTCGCAGTGCACGAAGGCGTCGTACCGGGCCGAAAGCGCCGTCGGCACGTAGCCGTCGGCCCGGTAGACGACGCCGATCGCCCGGTGCCCGCGGATGTCTTCGGCCCACCGGGAGTCCTCGCCGAACACGAAAAGGCTGTCGTGGCCGGGAATCGCGTCGTGCACCAGGCCCTCCGTGCTGTCCGGACGCGCCCCGGGGACCGGCAGCCGCCGTACCGGGCCGCCCCAGTGATCCGACGCGATGACGCTGCCGCGATAGGTGCCGAACCCGACCGCGATCACCCCGTCGGCGCGGTGCCGCTCCCGCACGAGCTGGCCGAGGTTCACCATGCCCGCCGCCGCCATGTCGGTGGCCCTGGCGTCCCCGACGTGGGTGTTGTGGGCCCACACCACGGCCTTCGCCCCGGGCCCGTAGGCCTCGGCGAGGCGGGTGAGGGTGTCGGTCATGTGGTGGTCGCGCACGTTCCACGAACGCGGTCCGCCCTGGGTCAGTTCGCGGTAGTACCGCTCGGCGCCGACGACGATCTCGGCGTTCTGCCGCGCGACGAACGCACGATCCAGCCCCGGTGCGCCACCCCGGCAGGCGTCCGCCCGCAGCTCGGCCAGCAGGCGGACGACCTCGCGGCGGCAGTTCTCCGGCACCAGCTCCGTCGCCCGCGCGTAAGCCCGCGAGCCCTCGCCATACGGCTCGAAGCAGCGGAACGCCTCCCGCGCGGCGCCGATCCGGCCGGGTGCGTGCTCAGTGAGGTAATCGAATACCGCGCGCAGCGATGCCCAGAGGCTGTACACGTCGAGCCCGTGGAAGCCGACCGGACGACGTCCCCCCTCGCGGTTGAACTCCCGCAGCCAGCGGGCGAACTCGGCGACCTCCTCGTTGGCCCACAGCCACGCGGGCCACCGGCGGAATCCCCACAGCACCTGCCACGGGTCCTTCGGCACACCGGGCGCGCCCGCCACACAGCAGTGCAGCCGGTGACAGTCCGGCCAGTCGCCCTCGACCGCGACGAACGAGAACCCGCGTTCGGCGATCAGCCGCTGCGTCAGTTCCGCGCGCCAGCGGGAGAACTCGGCCGTACCGTGGGTGGCTTCGCCGATCAGGACGTACCGGGCCGCGCCGATCCGGTCGAGCAGGGGATCGAGATCCCGCGGGCTGCGCAGCACGTGGGCGTCCTCGCGGATCCGGGTGACTTCGTCGACCGCGCTTCTCGGCATGCCGCCCGGATTCCCGCCGGGCCGGACGCTAAACGGACCCCCACCTGCGGAGACATACCGAGCGGATATGTCACACTACGCTCCGCCCCTGTGACCTGCGACAACGCGCCTCCGGCGGGTTTGCACACCCGCGTTACACGAGTCATGATGTCGAACATGAGTTCGACCGAAGACGGCGCGCGGCCCGCGGGGGCACGGCGTGTGCAGCCACCCCGGTGGGTGACCGTGGACCTGCCGCGGCTGTTCCCGCTCCCGGACCGCCACCGGCGGACGAACACCCCGGCGGGGCTGCAGACCGGGCACGAGATCACGGGCGAACTGGTCGGCTGGGCCCGCAACGCCGACGGCGCCTGGCTCGCGCTCGTGCGCTACCAGCTGCACACGGCCGACGAGAAGTGGCAGACGACGTTCACCCACTACATGCCGGCGCACCTGGTCCAGCCCGTCTCCCTGGTGCGCCGGCGCCGCGAAAGCTGGCGTGGCTGACGAGAAAGCGCTTCACAGATCGCCGCCGAGCAACCTCCCCGCGCCGGGAACGCGCTGGTCGAGCCCCAATTCTCCGAGGAGGGCGAAGGTCGTGGCGGTGGCGGCGGAGAGCACCGGCAGTCCCGAAGCGTCCTCGACCGCCTGGATCGCCGACAGCGACGGCATCTGCACGCACGCCGAAAGCACGATCGCGTCCGCGCGGGACACGTCGAGCTTGCGCCAGTGCTCACGCAGCTCGGCCGGATCAAGCCGGGCGACCGCGAGGTTGTCCGGCACTTCGAGGCTCAGCGTATCGACGACGTCGAAACCACCGTCCACTATGTACTCCGCGACCAGTTTCGTCAGCGGTTTCAGGTACGGCGTGACGATCGCGACGCGCCGAGCACCGAGCGCGGACAGGCCGGTCAGCAACGCGCCAGCGCTGGAGATCACCGGCGCCCCGGAACCGTTGTCCCGCAGCGCGTCGCGGATCTCGGTCTCGGCCGTGCAGTGATAGCCGGGCCCCTGCGCCATGATCGCCACGAGACAGGCGGAGGTGACGACGTCCGGCCGCGCGTCGGCGAGTTCGGCGGCGGCGCGCGGCGTCTGCGCGTTCATCGCGGCGAGCTGTTCCGGCGTCACGTGCTTCATCCGCATCCGGCTGCTGTGGAACACGAACCGGTCCTCCGGGAGGAGTTCCTCACGGGCGCGCAGCATCCGGGGCAGCTCGGTCTCCATGGTGAGGTTCGAGCTGGGCACGATCATGCCGATGTGGTGTTCGCGCACGCTCACCGCCGGGCCGCCGGGCGCATCTCCGGCACGGTCAGGTCGCCGTCGAGCACGATCGCCTCGTCGTCGAGGAACAGGCTGCAGCCGCGCATCGGGATGTCGAAGTGGCACGGGGTGTCGTTCGGGCCGCCGAGCTCGTTGTTCGGGCCGATCGAGAACATCACGTTGCCGTAGAAGGACCGCAGCTCCATACCCATCCCGCCGGGGAACTGCGTGAGCCCGTGCCAGTGCGCGCGTTCGTCGAGGCCCCAGCCGACGTGGGACATGCCGTAGCCGCGCGGGTCGTCGAAGGACTTGATGTAGGACGAGAGCAGCTCCGCGTCCAGCCCGCCGCGGATGTCGGTGACGAAACCCTTCTCGATGGTGAGGGTGACCGGGCTCTGGACGTAGGTGTTGAACGGCAGCAGCACGTCGCCGGGGGAAAGCACGATCGTGCCGTCGACGCCGTCGTCGGTGCCGCCGGTGAAGACGAACGCGGCGGGCCAGTGGTCCCAGCGGCCGGGGGTGTCGGTGTAGCCGTACTCGCTCAGCGTCGGGTAACGGCCCAGCTGGTAGGTGACGTCCGTGCCGTGTGGACTGGTGATCCGCATCGACGACGCCTTGGCCAGCAGTTCGGCGCCGACCTCGACGCGCTCGCGCAGTTCCTTGGTGGGCAGCAGCCGGGCCAGCAGTTCGGGTGGTTCGACGACGGTGAGGATGCGCGTCCCGGCGTCCTGGATGGCGAACTGCTCCTTGCTGAACAACAGGAAGGTCAGGTCGATCAGCATGTCGGTCTGCTTGAGCGCCTCGACCGCGACCGGGTTGGTGCCCAGTCCCGAATCGCCGACCGCCCAGGCACCGCCCGCCGCCGCGCGTGCCGGCGGGACCCGCAGGTGGAAGGTGTTCGCGCCGAGTTCCTGCGCGGCGAAGAGCGCGGCGTCCGCGTAGTCGGCGCGTTCCCCGCCCCGCGACAGCACCGACACGGTCTCGCCCTCGCGTACGCCGCTCAGAGTCAGCTGGCGCACGAAGATGTCGTTCAACTGGTTGTGGTCCATCGATCCTCCGCACGAATTAGTCCGGGCACTGACTATCTCTCCCGGCGGTGCGGAGGTCAAGGGGTGCACGGTCCGTGCTTAGCTGAAGACATGGCAGAACCCCTCGAAGCACCCAGCACCCCGGCCGCGCTGCTCGCCGCGCCCGGTTACGCGGCGCGGCGGCTCTACCAGGCCTATCTCGCCGCCTGGGTGCACACAGTGGACTCGACGCTGACCGGCCCGCAGTTCGCCGTGCTCACCGCCGTCGACTGTTTTCCCGGCGTGGACCAGGGTTCGCTCGCCTCGTCGGTGGCGCTGGACCGGTCCACGATGGCCGACGTGGCCAAACGCCTCGAGGAACGCGGCCTCCTGCTGCGCGAGCCCGACGCCGCCGACGGGCGCCGCAAACTGCTACGGCTGTCCGAGGCGGGCAAGGAGAAACTCACCGAGGTCGACACCCGCGCCCGGCGTCTCGACGAGCAGCTGCTCGACGGCTACTCCCCGCTGCGGCGCCGGATCCTGCTCGACGAACTCACCGCGCTCGCCGAACACTGGGAACGCCTCGCCGCCGACTGACCCGCCCCAGGCTCCGTGAAGGCCTCCTTCACAGCGCTCAAGGTAGGCAAGGAGTCCTTCACGGCGTTGAGCGCCGGTAAGGGGGCCTTCACGGCGTTGAGCCCGGAAGTTTGTTGTCCCCTCTTGCTTTTCCAGATCGTCCGTGTTCGGATTATCTCGTCCGAGACGCCGGGCACATCGGAAACAGGAGGAGCCGTGACCGCGAGCCAGTCCTACCGTGTCGTGATCGCCGGCGGCGGCCTCGGTGGCCTGACCGCCGCACTTTCCTTGCGGCACAAGGGACTTCAGGTCACCGTGCTGGAGCAGGCGCCGCAGCTGGGCGAGGTCGGCGCCGGCATCCAGACCGCGCCGAACGCGAGCCGGATCCTCATCGGACTCGGGCTGCTCCCCCGGCTGCGGGCCATCCGCACCGAACCGCAGGACCAGGTGCGCCGCCGCTGGCAGGACGGCAGCGTCATCGCCATGACCCCGCTGGGCGAGCGCTGCAAACGCGAGTACAACGCACCGTACTGGCACTACCACCGCGCGGATCTGCATCAGGCGCTGCTCGACGCGTGCCTCGATCCGGCGGGGCCGGGCCCGGTGGTGCGCATCCACACCGACGCCAAGGTCGTCGACGTCGACCAGGCCGACGAGACCCAGCCGACCGCTGTCACCGCGTCGGGTGACCGCTACGCCGCCGACGTGCTCATCGGCGCCGACGGTATCCGCTCGTCGGTGCGGGACGCCCTCGGTTTCCCCGACACGCTGGAGTTCTCCGGCGAAATGGCCTACCGGGCGCTGATCCCCGGCGGCAAGATCGCCGCCGACCCCGCGACCCGCTGGCTCGTCGACCGGTTCCAGAGCACCATCTGGTACGGCCCGGACCGCCATCTCGTGCACTACCTCATCCGCGGCGGGCAGTACCTCAACGTCGTCGCGATCGTGCCGTGCTCCCCCGAGATCGAGCGCGCCTGGTCGGGCCCCGCCTCGGCCGACGAGCTCGTGAACGCCTTCCCCGGCTGGGACGACCGTGTCGCGGCGATGCTGTCCAAGTCCGAAGGGGATGCCAGCGTGTGGGCGATGTTCCAGCGCCGCCGCGATCCCGTGTGGACGGACGGGCACGTCGCCCTGCTCGGCGACGCGTGCCACGCCATGTTGCCCTACCAGGCGCAGGGCGCTTCGCAGGCGATGGAGGACGCCGCCGTGCTCGCCGAGGAACTCGGTGCCGTGCCGGTCGACGGCGTCCGCGCCGCGCTGACCCGCTATGTCGCGCGCCGGGCCAAGCACGCCGGGATGGTGCAGGAGGCTTCCTTGCGCAACAAGGATTTCTATCACCTCCCGGACGGGCCGGAGCAGGCCGACCGCGACCGCAAGCTGCGCGACTTCAGCGGCGAATCCGATGTTTCGTACGACTGGCTCTGGCGCGGGACCCCGCTGCACGACAAGGATCTGGAGGCGTTCGACTACCAGTTCATCCGGTGACACGCCGGGCAAGGGGCGGCAAAGCGCAGTACCAGCACGGGGGCACCACCACTGCAGCATCACACCACGGAGGCGGCATGACCACCGGTGACGAGATAGTCCAGGAACTCCCCTGGCGCTGGCGGGTGCAGGGCAGGATCTTCCTCATCGGCGGGCTCGGGTACCTGTTCGACGCCTGGGACGTCGCGCTCAACGGGTTCCTCACCCCGCTGCTGGGCACCGAGTTCGGGCTGTCGCCCGGCGCGCGCGGCCTGGTCGCGAGCGCGAACCTGATCGGGATGGCCGTCGGCTCGGTCGCCTGGGGCACGATCGCCGACCGGATGGGCCGCAAACGGGCCTTCGCGATCACGTTGCTGATCTTCTCGGTCTTCTCCGTGCTCGGCGCGGCGGCCCCGAGCTTCTGGATCTTCCTCGTGCTGCGCTTCGCCGCGGGGTTCGGCCTCGGCGGCTGCATCCCGGTCGACTACGCGCTCGTCAGCGAGTTCTCGCCACGGAAACAACGCGGCCGGGTATTGGCCGCGATGGATCTCTGGTGGCCGATCGGCGCGACGCTGTGCGGCCTGAGCGCGACCCTGCTGGTGCCCTTGTCCGGCAACTGGCGCTGGATGCTGCTGGTGATGATCCTGCCGGCGCTGCTGTTGTTCTGGGTCCGCCGCGGTGTCCCCGAATCACCGCTCTACCTGGTCCGCATGGGACGGGAGCGCGAAGCGCGCGAGGTCATCGACAAGCTCGTCGCGGACACCGGCGCGCCCGTGCGGCCGTACGAAATCCCGGCGCCGCCCGAGCGCATCCGGGTCGGTGCGTTGCGGGGCGCCCTCGCGCAGTTGCGCACCGTGTGGTCGTTCGACTGGCGGATCACGTCGGTGGCGTGGGCGACCTTCATCACGATCATGCTGCTCTACTACGCCGCGCTGAGCTGGATGCCCTCGATCCTGCGCACCCAGGGCCACGGTGACGCCGCCGCGTTCGCCGGGACCACGGTGATGAGCGGGCTGGGCATCGCCGGCGTCGTCGTCTCGGCCGTGCTGGTGGACGTCGTCGGCCGCAAGTGGGTCATCGGGATCTCGGCGCCGCTCGCCTCGGCCGCGCTCGTCGGGTTCGCGCTGGTGCTGAAGGTCGGCGGCGGCACGCTGGTGTGGCTGGGCGTGTTCGGTTTCCTCGTGCAGGTGGCGATCCCGGTGCTCTACGCCTACGTCGCCGAGCTGTACCCGACGACGCTGCGGGCGAGCGGGTTCGGCTGGGCGTCCGCGTCGAGCCGGGTGGTCACCGGGTTCGCGCCGCTGCTGTTCGGCAGCGTGCTGTGGCCGACGCTGGGGCTGCCGCTGACGTTCACCGTGCTCGGCGTGGTCGTCGTGGCGGCCGTGCTGTGGATGGCCGCGGCGGCGCCGGAGACCAAGGGCAGGCAGCTCGACCACCTGTCCCCGGAAACCCCGAATCCCGCGTCCGCCGCCGTCGTGGAATAGGAGGACAATGAAGCCCGCTTCGTTCAGCTACCACCGTGCCCGGGACGTTCCGGGCGCGACGCGGTCCCTCGCCGAACTCGGCGGCGAGGCCAAGATCATCGCCGGCGGTCAGAGCCTGGTGCCGATGATGAACTTCCGCCTCGCCCGGCCCCGGCACCTGGTCGACATCGGCGGCCTGCGCGAGCTGCGGTACCTGCGCACCGCCGACGACGGACTGCACATCGGCGCGCTCACCACGCACCACGACGTCGAGACTGCACCGGAATCGGTGACCGGCCCGGGGTTCGCGGTGCTGCGAGAGGGGATGCGCTGGCTCGGGCATCTGCCGATCCGCACCCGCGGCACGATCGGCGGGAGCCTCGCGCACGGCGACGCGACCGCGGAGTGGGGCCTGCTGACGGTGTTGCTCGATGCCCGCGTCGTCGCCGAGAACAGTGCCGGACGGCGGCGCGTGATCCCAGCGGGCGAACTGTTCCTCGGGTTCTTCACCACCACGCTGGAGCACGACGAACTCATCGTCGAAGTGATTTTCCCGCGCCGGGCACCGCACGCGGCGATCACCGAATTCGCCCGGCGCCACGGGGATTTCGCGACGGTCGCGGCCGCGGTGTCGCTCGATGTCTCCGACGGGACAGTCCACAGTGGACGTGTCGTGCTGGGCGGCGTCGCCGAGGTGCCCTGCCGCAGTGCGGCGGCCGAGGCGGTGCTGGCCGAGGGCGGTCCCGAGCTGTTCGAGCGCTGTGCCGAAGCCGCGGCCGAGGCCATCGATCCGCCGTCGGACGCGAACGGCAGCGCGGATTACCGCCGTGCGCTCACCCGCGAACTGGTGGCTGCGGCTTGCGCGAAGGCGGCGTCCTGATGACCGCGGAGCCGACGTTCACCGCGGCCGGGAAGTGGGTCGGCGCCTCGGTGCGCCGCAAGGAGGATCCGCGGCTGCTGTCCGGCAGGGGCCGGTTCGTCGACGACCTGCACCTGCCGCGGATGCTGCACGCGCAGTTCGTCCGCAGCACGATCGCGTCCGGCTCGATCGTGTCGGTGGACCTCGACGCCGTCCGCGACATCCCCGGCGTCGTGGCCGCGTTCACCGCCGCCGACCTCGGCCTCGCCGACATCACCGCGATGCTGGACCGGCCGCGCGAGGAGTTCGTCCCGACCGCGATGCCGGTGCTCGCCCGGGATCGGGTGCGGTACGTCGGCGAGCCGATCGCCGTCATCGTCGCCGAAGATCCTTACGCCGTCGAGGACGGGCTGGAGGCGGCGAAGGTCGTCTACGATCCCGGAACGCCGGTGGTGTCCGACGAGCAAGCGCTTTCACCCGGCGCTCCCCTGGTGCACGACGAAGCCACCGCGAACACGCTCGTGGACGTCTCGATGTTCGCCACCGAAGGCATCGACGACGTCTTCGCCACGGCACACCAGGTCGTCCGGGTGCAGGCCAAAACCGGGCGCCAGAACGCGCTTCCGCTGGAGACGCGTGGCGCCGTCGCGATGTGGGACGACCGGGCCGGGCAGCTCGTCGTGCACACCTGCACCCAGGTCCCGCATCAGGTCCGCACGGTGCTGGCGGCCTGCCTCGGGCGCGACGAGCGGACCGTGCGGGTGGTGGTGCCCGACATGGGCGGCGGGTTCGGGCAGAAATGCGTGGTGGGCCGCGAGGAGATCGCCGCCGCGGCTGCCGCGCTGCGGCTCGGACGGCCGGTGAAGTGGATCGAGGACCGCAAGGACGCGCTCACCGCGTCGTTCCTGGCCCGCGAGCAACGTTACGACGCGCGGGCCGCGTTCGACGCCGAGGGCAGCATTCTCGGGCTCGACGTCGAGATCGTCTGCGACATGGGCGCGTACTCGTGCTATCCGTTCACCGCGGGGATCGAGCCGCTGATGGCTTCGGCCGAGATGCCCGGCGTCTACCAGGTCCCGGCCTACCGTGTCCGCGCGCGGGCCGTGACGACGAACAAGGCCCCGACGGCACCGTATCGCGGGGTCAGCAGGCCGCAGTACGTGATGGTGATGGAGCGGCTCTTCGAACGTGCCGCGCGGGAACTCGGCCTCGACCCGGTGGAGATCCGGCGCCGCAACGTGATCACGCGATTCCCCTACACCGGCGTCAATCTGATCACCTATGATCCCGGGTCCTATCTGGAATCGTTGAACCTCTGCGAGAAGATCCTCCGCGACGAAGGCTGGTACGACCGGCGCTCGTCCTCGGATGGCGTACTGGGCATCGGATACGCGTGTTTCAGCGAGCGCACGGGCTACGGCTCCGACGCGTTCGCGAAGCGCAAGATGACCGTGGTGCCCGGCTACGACATCGCCGAGATCCGGATGGACACCACCGGTTCGGTCGTGGTGACCAGCGGGACGATGAGCCACGGGCAGAGCCACGAGACGACGATGGCGCAGATCGTCGCCGACGAACTCGGCCTCGGGTTCGACCGCGTGCAGATCGTGCAGGGCGACACCGACCGGATCACCTACGGCTGGGGCACCTTCGCCAGCCGGTCGATCACCATCGGCGGCAGCGCGGTCGCGCTCGCGGCCACGAAGCTCGGCGACAAACTGCTGCTGCTCGGCGCGCATCTGCTCCAGGCGCAGCCCGACGACGTCGAGCTGGACCACGGTTTTGTGCGGCTGCGGTCGGATCCGTCGCGGCGACTGTCCTTTGCGGACATCGCCGATGTCGCGTATCTCAAGGCGCATCTGCTGCCAAAGGAGGCCGACCCCGGGCTGTCCGCGACGGCGTCGTTCGACGTCGCCGGGGACGGGACGTTCTCCAACGCGACGCACGGCGTGGTCGTCGAGCTGCATCCGGGCACCGGGCGGGTCGAGATCCTGCGGTACGTGTGCGTCGAGGACTGCGGCGTCGCGATCAATCCCCAGATCGTCGACGGGCAGGCGCGCGGCGGGATCGCGCAGGGCATCGCCGGGGCGTTGTTCGAGGAGGTCACCTACGACGTCAACGGCGAGCCGTCGTGCGCGAGCTTCATCGACTACCAGGTGCCGACCGCCGCGGAGATGCCGGACATCAGCGTGCACCATCTGGAAACGCCGTGCGCGTTCACCCGCAACGGCGCCAAGGGCGCGGGCGAGGGCGGCACGATCGGCGCGCCGGCGGCCGTGCTCAACGCCGTCAACGACGCCCTGCGCGGCGCCGGCGTCGAACTCGACAACACCCCGATCACCCCGGAGACCGTGCACCGGGCTTTGCGAGGAAACCGATGAGCGAGCGCTACCTGATCACGTTGACCGTGAACGACACCGAACACGAGCTGCTCGTGGACGCGCGGCGCACGCTCGTCGACGTCCTGCGGCACGACCTGGAGCTGACCGGCACGCACGTCGGCTGCGAGCACGGCGTCTGCGGTGCCTGCACGGTGCTGCTCGACGGGGCACCCGTGCGGGCCTGCCTCGTGTTCGCGGTGCAGGCCGAGGGTCGTGCCGTGCGGACGGTGGAATCCCTTGCGGTGGAAGGGGAACTGAACGATCTGCAGCGGTCGTTCGCCGAGCACCACGGCCTGCAGTGCGGGTTCTGCACGCCCGGTTTCCTCATGCTCGCCGAGGCCCTGCTTGCCGAAAAACCCGAGGTGGGCAAGGCGGAGATCCGCGAGACCGTGGCGTCGAACCTCTGCCGCTGCACCGGATACCAGACGATCGTGGAGGCGATCGACGACTGCGCGGCCCGCCGCCGGGCCCGGCTCGCGCCGGAAGGGAGCACCCGATGATCCTGGACCACGAAGTCGCGGTCGCGGCCCCGCCGGAGGCGGTCTTCGCCGCGCTCACCGACGTCGGGCGGGTCGTCCCGTGCCTGCCGGGCGCGGCGATCGAGGGCAGTGACGGGGACACGCACCGCGGCCGGGTGCAGGTCAAGGTCGGCCCGATTTCCGCCGCCTACCAGGGCACCGTGCGGTTTCTCGAGGTCGACGAGCGGCGCCGGTACCTGCGGTTGCAGGCCGCGGGCGCCGACGTCCACGGCAGCGGGGACGCCGAAGCGCAGGTCGAGGTCACGGTGGCCGAATCGCCGGACGGCGCGGTGCTGCGGCTGACCACGGATCTGCTGATCCGCGGCAAGATCGCGCAGTTCGGCAAGGGCGCGATCGGCGCGGTGGCGGGCAAGCTGCTCGGCCAGTTCGCGGTCAATCTCGCGGGGCTGCTCGACCCCGCGCGCCCTGCCACTCCCCCGGCCGCCGCAGCGTCGCCATCGGCACCGCCCGCTCAGTCCGAATTGGACGGACTCGCCCTGGTACTCGGCCCGGCGGCGAAGTATGCGCCGATGATCGGCGCCTTCGCCCTCGGTCTTTTCCAGGGCTGGCTGCTCGGAAAGCTGCGCGCGCAGTCGAAGGAGCTGAAGCGCCGTGGGTGATCATGGACAGTCCACACTGGACGCCTACGAGCGCGCGGGTTTCGGCGCCCAGGTGCGGCGGGGCAGCCGTCCCGCGCTCGTCGTCGTGGATCTGACCCGGGGGTTCACCGAACCGGAGTTCCCGACCGGCGCGGATCTCACCGACGTTGTCGCCTCGACCGGCGCGCTGATCGAGGCCGCTCGTGCGCGGGAGGTCCCGGTGGTCTTCACCGCGATCAGCTACACCCCGGCCGAGGCCGACGGCGACGCGGTGACGTGGCTGCACAAGGCGCCCGGGATGCGCTCGCTGCGCGAAGGCAGTGACGCCGTCGCACTCGATCCCCGACTCCCCTGCGCTCCCGAGGATCACCTGATCCTGAAGAAGGGCGCGTCGGCCTTCTTCGGCACCGGGCTCGCCGCGCTGCTGACCGGGCTGGGCCGCGACACCGTCCTCGTGTGCGGCGCGACGACCAGCGGTTGTGTGCGCGCCACCGCCGTCGACGCCGTGCAGTCCGGTTTCGGCGTGCTCGTCCCCCGCGCGTGCGTCGGCGACCGCGCCGCGGGCCCGCACGACGCCGCGTTGTTCGACATCCAGGCCAAGTACGGCGACGTCATCGATCAGTCCGACGCGCTCGCCTACCTCACCAGTCTCGCCTGACCAGGAGTCTTCGCATGCGTACGCTCAGCCAGCCCGCCCTCGCCGATCTCGCCGACGTCCCGGCGCTCAGCCGCTGGGTTCGCTCCGGCGAGTTGCGGCTGCACGTGCTGGACTACGGCGGCGACGGCGTCCCGCTCGTGGTGCTGCCCGGTATCACCAGCCCGGCGATCACGATGGACTTCGTCGCGCGGCGGCTGACGTCCGTGGCTCGCCCGATCGTCGTCGACGTCCGGGGACGCGGGCTCTCCGACTCCGCCGCGACGTACACATTGGACGACTACGCCGACGACACCGAAGCCGTCGTCACCGGGCTCGGCCTCGATCGCCCGGTGCTGTTCGGCCACTCCATGGGCGCGCGGATCGCCGCGGTGACCGCCGCCCGGAAATCGTTGCCCCTGCGCGGAAGTGTCCTCGTCGACCCGCCGCTGTCGGGCCCGGATCGCGGCCCCTACCCGACGTCGCTGGCGGTGTTCGAAGAGCAGCTCGCGCAGGCACAGCGCGGCACCACCGCGGACGAGGTGGCGTTGTCCTGGCCGCGCTGGCCGCGTCGCGAGCAGGAGCTGCGGGCCCGGTGGCTCGCCAGCTGCGACGCCGAGGCGATCGCGGCGACGCACCGGGGTTTCGAGACCGACGACTTCTTCGCGGTCTGGCCCTCGGTTCCCGCCCCGGTCGCGTTGCTGCACGGCGCGGACAGCCCCGTCGTCCCGCCCGAAGGCGTCCGCGAGCTGGCCGCGTCGAATCCGTCGGCGCGGCTGTTCGAGGTTCCCGACGCCGGGCACATGGTCTTCTGGGACAACCCCGGCCCCGCCCTCGCCCTGCTGCTCGACGCCCTGGCCGCCGTGAGCTGAAGGGGACTTTCCTCGCATCGCATGCGAGGAA
>NZ_JBHYIQ010000001.1:23020-79226 GCF_042739895.1 Amycolatopsis sp. NPDC059021 | reverse complement strand
GCCCGGCCCCGCGCGGTCCCCGGCGCGGCCGGGTGGTGCGGGGCGCCAATTGCCGCCACGGCCGCGCTAGCTACGCCCCCTTCAGCTCATCCGACGAGACGAAAGTCCCCTTCAGCTCTCCGTGCGGGGGAAGCGGTCTTGGCCGAGGAAGATCGGGTTCGACATCGCGACCATGGCGTTCGGCACGGTCGTCTTCGGGCCGCCGGAGGGGCGCCGTACCTCGACCCGCATCCAGCGGCTGTAGCGCGGGTAGGTGGTCCAGGTGACCGTCGCGGTGCCCGAAGCGGGAACGGTTTCGGTGTGTTCCGGGCCCAGCTGGTCGAGGAACGTCACCGTCGTGCCCGGCACCCCGCCGACGACGGCCTTCACGGTGACCGGGGTGCCGATGCCGGCCGACAGCCGTTCGCCGATCCCGGCGGTGCGTGATCCGGCGGCGGCCGTGAAGTCGAGGGACACGTCTGCCGACTCGGCCAGCCAGGAGCGCCCGGCCTTCAATCCTGCCAAGAGGTCTTTGCGGGCGAGGCTGTCCGCGCGGACGACGGTGTGCGGCAGACCGACGGTGTGATCCGGGGTGTGCGCGTCGGAGTCGCCGATCGCCGGGATCCAGCGTCCACCGCGCAGCAGGCCGTCCCAGTGGATGACGCTGGCCTGGTCGTCCTCGGTCCACGGGCCGTTCCACACCTCGACGAGGTCGGCCAGTTCGTAGGCGTACTCGTAGGTGCAGCCGAAGCAGTTGGCGAACGGATGCGCCGCGGTCACCAGCCCGCCGGTGCGGTGCACCTGATCGACGAAGCGCCGGAACTCCACCGGATCCGACGCGCGGTACCGCCAGTCGATCCATTTCCCGGCCGGGATGCCGATCGCGGGCCAGTGCCCGGAGCGGGTGGTCACCTCTTCGCCGTTGAGGATCAGCAGATCGTCGGTCGCGTGATCGCCCCACTGCAGGGACGCGCTCGGCGTGTTGTGCTCGGTCGAGACGATGAAGTCGAGTTTCGCCGCGCGGGCGGCGGCCACGAGTTCGGCGGGCGTGCGCTTGCCGTCGGAGTGCACGGTGTGCAGATGGCTGTCGCCGCGGTACCAGGACGCGCCGCGCTGACGGGCGGGCGCGGTTTCCGGCGCGGGATGCGGCTTGAACGGCGCGCCTTGCGGGCCGAACGTCAGGGTGATGTCCACCCGGTAGTTCAGGCCCTGCGGCGCGACGGTGTAGGGCCCGAGGATGACGTGCCATCGGCCCGGCGTGATCGGGCCCGCCAGGTATCCCGGCGTCGCTTCCGAGGCGCTGATCGAGAACCGGTCCCGGAACCCGCCCGACCAGCCGCGGAAGCCGCGCTCGTTGCCCAGCTGGTGCCCTTCCGGGCCGAAAACGCCGATGTCGCAGGCATTTCCGCGGACGCCGCCGGGCACCTGCGGCCGGTCGTAGGAGTAGACGACGTCGATCCGGGCGACCCCGCGCGGGACGTCGACGGGGAGGTAGTACCAGTCCGGGATGTCCGGGGTGAAGGTGCCGGTGACGGTCTTCGTCACCGGGCCGCCGCCCGCTTCCGGCGCCGCGAACGCCACGCCCGGCAGCATCGCCATGGCCGCGCCCGCGGCCGCCGCGCCGCCGCCCCACAACACCGAACGCCTGCTGATGTCCCCAGTAGACATGCGTACCTCCGCATTTCCGCTCGGGCTCGACGCTAAGTCACCGCGACGCGGCCGCTCAACCACCAACGGGTGAACACTGGCCCGGGGTTAAGCTGCCCCGGTGTCAGGTGAGCCGCGGATCCTGGTGGTCGAGGACGCCGAAGCCATCCGGGTCTCGGTGGAGACGGCGTTGGCGGCGGCGGGCTTCTCCGTGCGCGTGCTCGCCGACGGCACCACGCTGGAACCCGAACTCGCCCGTTTTCGCCCGGATCTGGTGATTCTCGACGTCATGCTCCCCGGCCGCGACGGGTTCGAGCTGCTCGGTGTCGTCCGGCGGCGTTCCGCGGCCGGGGTGGTGATGCTGACCGCCCGTGACGGCGTCGAGGACCGGCTGCGCGGCTTCGGCGAGGGCGCGGACGACTACGTGGTGAAGCCGTTCGTGCTGGCCGAACTCGTCGCCAGGGCGGGCGCGGTGCTGCGGCGGACCGGACGGACCCGGCCCGCCATCGAAATCGGCGATCTCGTCGTGGACGTCGAAGCCGGGACGGTGCACTACGGCGGGAAACCGGTCGACCTCACCGCGACCGAGTGGAAGCTGCTGGGCTATCTCGCCACGCACCGCGACCGCGTCGTCGGGAAGACGCAGATCCTGACCGCGGTGTGGGGCTACGAGGACTACGCCGCGAACCTCGTCGAGGTCAATGTCAGCACGCTGCGCAAGAAACTCGAGGCGCACGGGCCGCGGTTGCTGCACACGGTGCGCGGCCAGGGGTACATCCTGCGCGGGGATTCGTGATGAGCGGGCTCCGCACGGCGTCGTTGTACCGCAGGGTCACCGTCACCGCGCTCACCGTGCTGGTGGTCGTGCTGGTGATCGTCTTCTTCGTGGTCAACGCGGTGTTCCGCGCGCAGGCGGAAAAGGACGTCAACGGGTTGCTGGCCGCGCGCGTCCAGCTGGCCCAGCAGCTGGCGAAGCAGAACCTGAGCCCGCCGAACCTGCTCCGGCGGGTCGAAACACGCGGGGTGCGCGGGCAGCTCGCCATGCCGGACGGCGCCGTGTACGGGGCGCTGCAACCGCCGTCGACGACCCGGCTGCGCCAGGTGAAGGCGACGTTGTCCGGCGGCACGAAGATCAACGGCGCCAAGCTGACGCTGACCGCCGACGACTCGATCGTGGCGGGGACGGAACGGACGCTCCAGCGGCTCCTGCTGATCACCGGGCTGGTCGCGGTCCTGGTCACCGCGCTCGCCCTGCTGGCCGGTGTCCGATTCGCACTGTCCCCTTTGGACGCCATGACGCGGCTGGCGCGATCGATCGTCTCCGGCCGCAGGGGCGGCAGGCTGGCGCCGGTGCGCACCACCACCGAGCTGGGCCGGACCGCGGCGGCCTTCGACGCCGCGCTCGACGCTCTCGAAGGCGCCGAGCGGACGGCCAGGGCCTCGGAGGAACGCACGCGCCGGTTCGTCGCCGACGCCGCGCACGAGCTGCGCACTCCGCTCACCGGCGTCCAGGCCGCGGCCGAGGCCGTCCTCCAGCTGCCCCCGGACGCCGACCCCGAACAGCGGGAACGGCTCCAGCTCCTGGTCGTCCGCGAATCGCGACGGGCCGGGAAGCTGGTCAACGACCTGCTGGAGCTGGCCCGGCTGGACGCCGGTGCGGAGATCGGCCGCGTCCCGGTGCCGCTGCTCCCGCTGGCCGAAGCTCAGGCGGAGCGGGTGGGCCTGCTCGCCCCGGAGGTCACCGTGACGGTCGGCGGCGCGGACGCCAGGGTGCTCGGCGACGCCGACCGGCTCACCCAGATCCTGGCGAACCTGGTCGACAACGCCCTGCAGGCGATGGACGGGCACGGCACGCTGACGATTTCCGTGGCGCCGGACGGGTTCGCGGTGTCCGACACCGGTCCCGGCGTGCCGGAAGCCGACCGTGAACGGATCTTCGACCGGCTCGTCCGGCTCGACGACGCCCGCGACCGGCGCGCTGGCGGCTCCGGCCTCGGCCTGGCGATCGCCCGGGGTTTCGCCCGCGCTCACGGCGGCGACCTGCGCTGCGACGCGGCCCCCGGCGGCGGCGCCAGCTTCGTCCTCACCGGCCTCACCCCCGCCTGACGCACCCTCGCCGCCTCCGTGAAGGCCCCCTTACCGGCGCTCAGGTCCGTGAAGGACTCCTTACCGGCGCTCAGCGCTGTGAAGGTGGCCTTCACGGACCCGCCCGCCCGCTCTCGACCCCGTTTCGTCGGTCCCTCTCCCTATGCTGTTCGGCAAGGGGGCCTCGGGGTGTCCTGAACGACGCGTTCGGGACGATGAGCGTCTCGTACGCGTCGTTCGCGACACGTTCCTCGCCGACCGCGAGCCGTCCGACCTGCCGTGAACGCTCCGTTGCCGACGTTCATCGTCCTGAACGGAGCGTTCGCGACATACGGACGCGGCCGCCGGGGAACCCGCGTGGGATCAGGCAAGGAGGCCGTCGACGCGGCCGGAGTGGCCCGGCAGCACGCGTCCGGCGTCGGTGCCCAGCACCTTCTCCAGCATCGTCGCGTAGACGTCGCGGAAATCCGTGCTCTGCTTCAGGTCGCCATTGTCCAAATCGGACAGACTCGGCTCGGTGCCGTGGAAGCCGCCGCGTACCCCGTTGCCCAGCACGAAGACCGGGCCCGCGGTGCCGTGGTCGGTACCCTCGCTGGCGTTGGCCGCGACCCGGCGCCCGAACTCCGAGTACACCAGCACGACGGCCTGCTTGCCGCGGTCGGTCTTCCCGAGCCGCTGCACGAACGGCGTCAGCGCGCCGTCGAGTTCGGTCAACAGCCGTTGCTGGGTGCCGCGCTCGTCGGCGTGGGTGTCGAAACCGCCCAGTGACACCGAATACGCGCGGGTCGGGACGCCCGCCTCGATCAGCCCGGCCACGACGTCGAGCTGCGCCGCCAAGGCGCCCTTGCCCTTCGCCTTAGGCGCGCCGCCCGCCTGGTGCGCGCCCGCCGGGTGGACCGCACCGCCGAGCACCCGGACGGCGTTGTGCAGGTCGCCGATCGACTTCGCCGCCTTCGCCTGCCAGAATCCCTCGCCCGGCTGCGCGGCGCCGAGTCCCTCGAACGACTTCCCGAGCGCTCCCTTCGGCAACGCGAGCCCGCCGACCGGCAGCGACGCCGCCGCGGTCTGCGCCCCGGCCAGCAGCGGGGGCAGCACGGGTTCGACCGAGACCGCGCGCAGCGGGTCGTCCCCCGACGTGTCGAGCCACCGGCCGAGCCAGCCGGTCGGCACCGAGGTCTCCGGCGAGGCCGTCTGCCAGATCGCCATCGACCGGAAGTGGCTGTGATCCGGTTTCGGGTAGCCGACCCCGCGCACGATGGCGAGTTCCTCGCTGTCCCAAAGCCCTTTGAGGCCCTTCATCCCCGGGTTCAGGCCGAGTCCCTCGCCGAGGTCGAGCACCTCCTCGGGCTTGTACGCCAGCTCGGGCCGGGCGTCCTGGTAGCGGCTGTCGCCCGCGGGCACGACAGTGTTCAGCCCGTCGTTGCCGCCGTAGAGCGTCACCACGACGAGCACGCCCGCCTTCGGGTCGAGCGGTGTCTGCTGTGCCGCGGTCATGAGGTCCGCCCAGTCGACCTGGGTCGCCCCGGCCGCGAGCGCGCCCGCCGCGGTGACACCGGAGGCGATCAGGAACCTCCGCCGAGTCAGTTTGTTCATCGGAATCTACCCGCTCACCACGTATTCGGGGGCACAAGCGGCCACAGTGGACAGTTGCTTGACGTCGCCGCCGACACCGGCGAGCGCCGCGCGGGTCCGGTTCGACCAGGCGTCCACGCCCAGCAGGTCGCCGATCGCGGCGGGCTTGTCGGACGCCTTCGCGACCGCGCCGAGATCCGCGTGCTGCACGATCAGCTGCGCCAGATGCAGCCGGGCCACCCCGGCCGACGTCGTCAGCCAGGCGCCACCCGCCGCCCAGCCGCCCACGCTCGGCGGCTGGAACGGCACCTGGCCCATGCCCCGCAGCCCGGCCAGCAATTGGGTTTTCCCCTTGTCGTCCAGTTTCGACGGCCGGACGCCGAGCGCGCGCATAAGCCCGGCAAGCCACTCCACCGGCTGTTTCACCAGCGACGTCGCGCTGTCACGGAACAACGGCTCCGCGGCGATCGCGGTGAGCAGGGCGCGGATGTCCCGGGCGCCGCCGTAGGCCGCGACGAGCCGGTTCAGCACGTCGGCCGGGGGTGGCGTCGCCGAGACGAGCCGGAACCACAGCCGTCCCACCACGAACGGCGCCGATTCCGGTCTGGCCAGCACGAGGTCCACAAAGGACTTGGCGTCGAAGTTCGCCGTGCTGCCGAGGACGTTTTTCGCGGTGTTGTCGTGCCGTTTGGCGACGAACTGCGCCGTCGTGGTGTCGCGCTTGGCCGCCCAGCCGGTCAGCGCCCGCGCGGCCTCCCGGACATCGGTTTCGCTGTAGTGACCAACCCCGAGGGCGAACAGTTCCATGAACTCGCGGGCCAGGTTCTCGTTGGGCTTGCCCGCCTTGTTGCTGTTCCCGTCCAGCCACAGCAGCATCGCGGGGTCGACGATCATCGCCTGCGCCAGCGCGGTGAAGCCGCCCATGCCGAGCGTGCGCTGGGCTTCGTTCTGCGCGAGCATCAGCTCCGGGCTCTTGACCTTCTGCTCACTCGTCGCGAAATGCCCGTGCCAGAACCAGGTCAGGCGCTCGACCGAGGCGAGATCGGCCGCGACCATCCGGTCGAGCCACCAGATCGCCGCCTGGGTGGCCTGCGCCTGCAGGCTCTTCGCGTACGCCTGCTTTCCCGGCTTGTCCTGCTTTCCCGGCCGGTCGGGCGGCGGGCCCGGCCGCGGGATCGGGGTCGCCTTCGCGCCGGGGTCCTCCCCCGGTGTCAGCAACCGCGTCACCGTTTCGGCGAAGCCCCGGTCCAGGTCGCCGGGACGCGGCCCGAACCCGAACCGGTCGTGGAGCCGGCGCACCGCCGCTCGTTCGGAAATACCCGCCATGCGGTGATCGTCCTGCGGATTCCGCGGTCCGGCGAGCTTCCGGTGTCCTCCTTAAGCAGATCTTCAGGCGGCGGGCACCGTCGGTGACGAGGCGGGTACGCCCAGGCCGGTCAGAGCACGTCGACGTCGTATCCGACCACCGAAGCGGGCGTGAGCAATCCGCCGACACACTCGGCCGAGGACGGGCCGAACGACACCCAGTACCCGACCGTCATCCAGAACGCGTTCCCCGCCGCGCAATGCGCGACGGCCCGATACGTGTAGCCCGGGTAAGGCGGGAAACAGCGCACGACTATGCCTTCGCCGAACAGGACGCTGTATTCCGCCGCGGCGCAGGAGCGCGGCGGACGGCTGCTCTCGGCGGCCGATGCGGGCGCCCCGACCAGGAAAGTCAGCGCGACAATCGCCATCGCAATGGCCGCCATCCGTTTTCGCACGGCGATCTCCCTTTCTCGAAGGACTAAACCATTTCGGGAACGAGAGTACGTATCGCCACGAATTAACGGCAATTAACCGGGTAAGTGAACAACAATCGCACCGTGTCACCCGCGCTGCTCCGATTGAGGGAGCGGCGGGGCCAGGCGGACAGTAGTGGGTGAGGCGGGGCCACGGGTGGTCGCTGTCGGACACCGGTCAGAGGCACAGCCGCGCGGCGTTCTCCTTGACGTGGGTGAGGGTGCCACAGCCGAGGTCGAGTTGCCTGCGGCGCTCGCCGGTGAAGGCCCGGCCCAGCGCGGTGCGGTCCGAAAGGGACAGTGTGCGCCGGAGTTCGTTGAGCAGCCCGCGCTCCTCGCCCCGGACATGGGCGTCCACGACGGACTCCAGGCCGATCAGCGCCTTGTCGAACTCGTCGCCGTCGAACGGGTCGGCCTCCAGCACCGCGAGCAGTTCCGCGCCGAACGCACTGTCCTGTCCGGACGGGTGAACCACGCGCTCGGTGGCGGTGGCGTGCGCGACGAGCAACGCCGACAGTTCGGCGCGCGAAGTCTCCCGGTCGGCCTCGTGGTTGCGCAGCTCACGGCACAGCTGCTCGAGCCTGCGGTGATCGCCGAGGACGACCTCGACGAGGTCGGAACCCGGCGTGGCCGGCGTCTCGGCGGGACGCATCCAGCCGAAGGTCAGCTCGACGGCCTGCCGCCAGTGCGCGTACTCGGTGTCCCGGCGCCCGGGGTCCATCGACGGCAGCCACTGACCCGCCCGGTGCCAGTTGCGCCGCAGACCTTCGAGGTCCGGCCAGTACCCCACCGACAGCCCGGCCGCGTACGCAGCGCCGAGCGACACCGTCTCCGCCACCATCGGGCGCACCACCGGTACGTCGAGCACGTCCGCGACGAACTGCATGAGCAGGTTGTCCGCGGTCATCCCACCGTCCACTTTGAGCGTCGAGGCGGCCAGGCCGGAGTCGGCGTTCATCGCGTCGACGACCTCGCGGGTCTGCCAGCCGGTGGCCTCCAGCACAGCCCGCGCGAGGTGTCCCTTCGTGATGTACGAGGTCAGTCCGGCGATCACCCCGCGTGCCTCGCTGTGCCAATGCGGCGCGAACAACCCGGAGAACGCGGGCACGATGTAGCAGCCGCCGTTGTCCTCGACCGTCCTGGCGAGCGTCTCGATCTCGGGGGCGCTGCCGATGAGTTCGAGGCCGTCACGGAACCACTGCACCAGCGAACCGGTGACCGCCATCGACCCTTCCAGCGCGTACACCGCGGGCTCGTCGCCGATCTTGAACCCGACCGTGGTGAGCATGCCGTGAGTCGAGAGCACCGGTGTCGCGCCGGTGTTGAGCAGCAGGAAACTCCCCGTCCCGTAGGTGCATTTCGCCTCGCCCGGCGCGAAACAGGTCTGGCCGAACAACGCCGCCTGCTGATCGCCCAGCGCCGCCGCGATGCGGATGCCCGGCACCACCCGGCTGGTGGTGCCGTAGACCTCCGTGGACGACCGGATCTCCGGCAGCATCACCCTCGGGACGTCGAAGAAGTCCAGCAGTTCGGCGTCCCAGTCCAGCGTGCGGATGTTCATCAGCATGGTGCGGCTGGCGTTGGTGACGTCGGTGACGTGCACGCCGCCCTCGGGCCCGCCGGTCAGGTTCCAGATCAGCCAGCTCTCCATCGTGCCGAACAGGACGTCGCCGCGTTCGGCGCGCTCGCGCAGGCCGGGCGTCTCTTCCAGCAGCCAGCGGATCCGCGGCGCCGAGAAGTACGTCGCCAGCGGCAGCCCGCACAGCTGCCGGACGCGCCGGGCGGCCGGTTCCCGTTCGAGGTGTTCGAGCATCCGGTCGGTGCGGGTGTCCTGCCAGACGATCGCCCTGCTCACCGGTGCCCCGGTGTGCCGGTCCCACAGCACCGTCGTCTCGCGCTGGTTGGCGATGCCGAGCCCGACCACCTGCTCCGCGCTCGCGCCGGCCTGCGCCAGCGCCTGCGGGACGATCCGCCCGAGGTTCTTCCAGATCTCGACGGCGTCGTGCTCGACCCAGCCCGGACGCGGGAAATGCTGCTGGTGCTCGCGCTGTACGACCGAGACCAGCCGTCCGCGCGCGTCGAACAGGATGCACCGCGTCGACGTCGTGCCCTGGTCGATCGACATCACGAACCGCTGGACCATGTTCTCCGCTCCGTCAGTGCCGCGTGTTTTCGAGATCACGGGACACGGCGCGCGCGGCGTCGCGCACGTATCCGAGCAACCGCGCGTTCGGGCTGCCGTCGGGCTCGCAGATCCGCTCCACCGCGCCGGAAACCCCGATCGCGCCGACCACTATGCCGCCGTGCCCGCGGATCGGCGCGGCGATCCCCGCCTCGTCGGGCGCCAGCTCGCCGCGCTCGCTCGCCCAGCCCGCTTCACGGACCTTCGCGCACGCGCGCTTGATCGCGGTCGGCGAGGTCAGCGTCCGCCGGGTGTAGGCCTCCTGCTCGCCGCCGCGCAACGATGCCACGAGAGTCACGTCGTAGGCCAGCAGGACCTTGCCGAGCGCGGTCGCGTGCAGCGGTAGCAACGTCCCGACGTCGAGGCTCTGCAACGAGTCGTCCGGCCGGAAGACATGGTGTACCACCAAAACCTTGCCCTCCAGCGGCGCGCCGATGCGCACGGTTTCCCCGCTGCGCGCGGCGAGCGCGTCCGCCCAGTTGATGGCTCGCGAGCGCAGTTCGTTGACGTCGAGGTAGCTCGTGCCCAGGTGCAGCAGCGCGGCACCGAGCTGGTACTTGCCGCTGTCGCGGTCCTGTTCGACGAAGCCGACGCCCTGCAGCGTGCGCAGGATGCCGTGCGCGGTTCCCTTGGCCAGCTCCAGCGAATCGGCGATCTCGCCGACGCCGAGGCGGCCGGAACCGCGCGCCAGCAACCGGAGGATGGCGGCCGCGCGCTCGATGGACTGGATGGGACCTGGCACGGCGCGACCCTAACCCGACCAGTGCCGATTCGACAATGTCGAACCCCCGCGCGGGTCGTTCGACAATGCCGACCCGACCTCGTTGACCCCGTGTTTTCGCGAATTTAACGTCGCGGCACCGGCAAGGGAGCCGGTGTCCTAAGTGGAGGAAGCAATGGTGCGAAACCTCAAGGCCCGGGGGCTGACCGGCGAACTCGCCGCGGAGTTCGTCGGGACGATGATCCTCATCCTGTTCGGCTGCGGGGTGGTGGCGCAGGTCGCCGCCGGGGGTATCGGAGATCACGACAGCATCGCCTGGGCGTGGGGACTCGGCGTGACGCTGGGCGTGTATGTCGCGTCGCGGATCAGCGGCGCCCACCTCAATCCCGCCGTGACGATCGCGCTCGCGGTGTTCAAGGGATTCTCCTGGCGCAAGGTCGCGCCCTACGCGCTGGCGCAGACGGCGGGCGCGTTCGTCGCCGCGCTGCTCGTGCGCTGGAACTACACCGAGGTCCTGAACGCGAAGGACCCGGGGCTGACGATCAAGACCCAGGGTGTTTTCTCGACGCTGCCGGGTAACGGCACGCTCCCGGTGAGTGACTGGGGCGCCTTCCGCGACCAGATCATCGGCACCGCGATCCTGGCGCTGCTCATCTTCGCCATCACCGATCTGCGCAACACCGCGCCCGCCGCGAACATGGCGCCGCTGATCGTCGGCTTCGCGGTCGTCGGGATCGGGATGGCCTGGGGCACCAACGCCGGCTACGCGATCAACCCGGCCCGCGACTTCGGCCCGCGGCTCGCGTCCTGGCTCACCGGCTACGACACCGCGTTCACCGACCAGTACGGCTATCCCTACTGGTGGATCCCGATCGTGGCGCCGATCATCGGCGCGCTGATCGGCGCCGCGATCTACAAGTACGTCGTCGAGCGCTTCCTGCCCGGCGACGAGCTGGAGACCGTGCCCTCGCCCACCCAAGACGCCGAACCGGTCGCCTGAGTCCACAGAGGAGTTCACCCATGCCTGATTTCGTCGGAGCCGTGGACCAGGGCACCACGAGCACGCGCTTCATGATCTTCGACCACGGCGGCAACGAAATCGCCCGCCACCAGCTCGAACACGAGCAGATCCTGCCCCGGCCGGGCTGGGTCGAGCACAACCCGACCGAGATCTGGGAGCGCACCCGCGCGGTCATCGCCTCCGCGCTGACGAAGGCGAACCTCGCCGCGAGCGACCTCGCCGCGCTCGGCATCACCAACCAGCGCGAGACGACCGTGGTGTGGAACCGCCGGACCGGCCGTCCGTACTGCAACGCGATCGTCTGGCAGGACACCCGCACCGACCGGATCGCGTCCGCTCTGGAGCGCGAGGGCAAGGGCGACGTCATCCGCCGCAAGGCCGGGCTGCCCCCGGCGACGTACTTCTCCGGCGGCAAGCTCCAGTGGATCCTGGAGAACGTCGAGGGCGTGCGCGCGGACGCCGAGCGGGGCGACGCGTTGTTCGGCACCACCGACAGCTGGCTGCTGTGGAACCTCACCGGCGGGACCGACGGCGGCGCGCACGTCACCGATCCGACCAACGCCAGCCGCACCATGCTGATGGACCTGGAAACGCTGGACTGGGACGACGAGCTGCTGTCCTTTTTCGACATTCCGCGCCGGATGCTGCCGGAGATCAAGCCGTCGTCGAATCCCGGCTTCTTCGGCACCACCAGGGCCGACGGCCCGCTCGGCGGTGAGGTCCCGATCGCCGGCGACCTCGGCGACCAGCAGGCCGCCACCGTCGGCCAGGTCTGCTTCCGGCCCGGCGAGGCCAAGAACACCTACGGCACCGGCAACTTCCTGCTGCTCAACACCGGACACGAGCTGGTCCGCTCGAAGCACGGCCTGCTCACGACGTTGTGCTACCAGTTCGGCAACGACAAGCCGGTCTACGCGCTGGAGGGGTCGATCGCGGTCACCGGGTCGGCTGTGCAGTGGCTGCGCGACCAGCTCGGTATCATCAGCGGCGCTTCGCAGAGCGAGGCGCTGGCTCGCGAGGTCGCCGACAACGGCGGGATCTACTTCGTCCCGGCGTTTTCCGGGCTTTTCGCGCCGTACTGGCGTTCCGACGCGCGCGGCGCGATCGTCGGGCTGACCCGCGCGACCACCAACGCGCATCTGGCGCGCGCGACGCTCGAGTCCATTTGCTACCAGAGCCGCGACGTCGTCGAGGCGATGGAGAACGACTCCGGCGTCAAGCTCGACGTGTTGCGTGTGGACGGTGGCGTCACCGCGAACGAGCTGTGCATGCAGCTGCAGGCCGACATCCTCGGCGTGCCGGTCTCGAAGCCGGTCGTCGCCGAGACCACCGCGCTCGGCGCCGCCTACGCGGCCGGGCTGGCCGTCGGGTTCTGGCGGTCGACCGACGAGCTCGAACAGAACTGGAACGAGGACAAGCGCTGGCAGCCGTCGTGGACGGCCGAGCAGCGTTCCCAGGGCTACGCCGGCTGGCAGAAGGCGGTCGGCCGCACGCTCGACTGGGTCGACGTCCAATGAACCACGATCCGAGGAGAACCACCGTGTCATCACTTCCCCTGTCCCCGTTGTACCGCGCGGAATCCCTGCGGAAGATCGGCAAGCACGAGCTGGACGTGCTGGTCGTCGGCGGTGGGGTGACCGGTGCGGGCATCGCGCTCGACGCCGCGTCGCGCGGGCTTTCGGTCGCGCTCGTCGAGGCCCGCGACTTCGCGGCCGGAACGTCCAGCCGGTCCAGCAAGCTGATCCACGGCGGGCTGCGCTATCTCGAACAGCTCGACTTCAAGCTGGTACGCGAGGCGCTCAAGGAACGCGGGCTGCTGCTCCAGAAGCTGGCCCCGCACCTGGTCCGCCCGGTCAAGTTCCTGGTGCCGCTGCAGCACCGCGTCTGGGAACGCGGGTACATCGGCGCCGGGGTGACGCTCTACGACACGCTCGGCGGAGCGCGGGCACTCCCCCGCCACCGGCACCTTTCGCGGCGTCGCGCGTTCGAGGTCGCGCCCGGACTGGCCGACGACGCGCTGATCGGCGCCATCCAGTACTACGACGCGCAGGTCGACGACGCACGGCACACCATGATGATCGCGCGGACCGCGGCCGAGCAGGGCGCTTCGGTGCTCACCCGCACGCGGATGACCGAGCTGCTGCGCGAGGGCGACCGGGTCGTCGGCGCGAAGGTGGTCGACCTGGAGAGCGGCGCCGAGATCGAGGTGCGGGCGAAGACGGTCATCGCCGCCACCGGCGTGTGGAGCGACGACATGTCGAAGGCCGCGGGCATTCCCGCGCCGTTCACCGTGCGCGCGTCGAAGGGCGTCCACCTCGTGGTGCCGCGCGAGAAGATCGACCTCGACACCGGGCTGATCCTGCGTACCGAGAAGAGCGTCCTGTTCGTGATCCCGTGGGGCAGGCACTGGATCGTCGGCACCACCGACACCGAATGGGAGCTGGACCGCGATCACCCGGCGGCCAGCCGCGCCGACGTCGACTACGTGCTCGATCACCTCAACGCCGTGCTGCGCAAGCCGATCACGCACGACGACATCGAAGGCGTGTACGCCGGGCTTCGCCCGCTGCTGGCTGCGAAAGCCGCTGCCACGACGAAGCTGTCGCGTGAGCACGCGGTCGCGCATCCGGTGCCGGGCCTGGTGATCATCGCGGGCGGGAAGTACACGACGTACCGGGTGATGGCCGCGGACGCGGTGGACGTCGCGATGGAGGACGTCGCCAAGCCCGCCCCGCCGTCGTGGACCGACCGGCTGCCGATCGCCGGCGCCGAGGGCTACCACGAGTTGTGGCGGAACCGGGCGACGCTCGGGCTGCCGATGGAGCGCGCCGAGCACCTCCTCGGGCGGTACGGGACCAGGATCACCGACCTCCTCGCGATGATCGACAAGCGGCCCGAACTCGGCGAACCGATTCCGGGCGCCGAGGAGTACCTCAAGGCCGAAGCCGTGTACGCGGCGTCGCACGAGGGCGCGCTGCACCTCGAAGACGTCCTCACCCGCCGGACCCGGATCTCCATCGAGGTCACCGACCGCGGGGTCACCGCCGCGCCCGAGGTGGCCGCGCTCATCGCGCCGCTGCTCGGGTGGGACGCCGCGCGGCAGCAGCGCGAGGTGGACAACTACCTCGCGCGGGTGAAGGCCGAACTGTCCGCACAGGACCAGCCCGACGACGTCGCCGCCAACGCCTCCCGGCTCGACGCCCCCGCCCTCCTGCCCGGCTGAGGCTCGCTGCCGGTCCGTGAAGGACTCCTTCACAGCGTTCAGCGCCGGTAAGGAGTCCTTCACGGACCTGAGCACCGGCAAGGGGGCCTTCACGGCAGGGCTTGACCTCCAGTTGGGTGGAGGTTCCAGACTCGGGGCATGCGAGCGATCATGGCGACCCGATTCGGCGCCCCCGACGTCCTGGACCTTGTCGAACTGCCCACCCCCGACCCCGGCCCCGGCGAGGTCCGGATCGCCGTGGCCGCAGCCGGAATGGGATGGCTCGACGCGCGGATCCGCTCCGGCGACGGCCCCGACGTCTTCGCGGTGAAGCCGCCGTACATCCCCGGCGGCGCGGTGGCCGGGACCGTCGACGCGGTCGGCGCCGGGGTCGACGATCACTGGCTGGGTACCCGCGTGCTCGCCCAGGCCGGTTCGGGGTACGGCGGTGGCTACGCCGACACCGCGATCGCGGCCACGGACAACCTCTTCCCGGTCCCGGACGGGCTCGGCCTGCACAGCGCGCTGGCGTTGCTCGACGACGGCAGCACCGCGGTGGCGCTGCTGGAGAAGACGCCGGTGCGTGCCGGGGAACGCGTCCTGGTGGCGCCCGGCGTCGGGGGCCTCGGCAATCTGCTGGTCCAGCTCGCCCGCGCCGAGGGCGCCCAGGTCATCGCCGCGGTCCGTGGCCCGGAAAAGCTCGCGATAGCCCAGGATCTGGGCGCCGACGCGGTCGACTACTCCGCGCCGGACTGGGGCACACAGGTGCACGACCTCACCGGAAACCACGGGGTCGACGTCGTGTTCGACGGCCTCGGCGGCGACGTCGGCGCGGCAGCGGTCGCGCTGCTCGCCGACGGCGGCCGTTTCTCCGGCTACGGCATGGCGAGCGGCGCCGAGACCACCATCGGCGACGCGGACCGGCAGCGCCTGACCGTGGTGGACATGGCCCAGCTCCCGGAGTTCTGGCCGGAAACCCCGCGCCGGGTCAAGCACGTCCTCGCCGAGGCCGCAGCGGGCAGGCTGCAACCGGTGGTCGGTCGCACCTACCCGCTCGCCGACGCCGCCGAGGCCCACGCCGACATCGAAGCACGCCGCTTCGTCGGGAAGAGCCTCCTCGTGCCGTAACCCTCGGACTACCTGGCGAGCAACGCGCGCAGCGCCTTGACGACCTGCGTGGGCGCTTCCTCGGCCATGAAATGCCCCGAGGACATCATGACGTGCTCGAGATCGGGTGCCCACGCACGCCAGAGCGCGGCGCCGTCGAAGCCCATCGCCGCGCCCCAGTCCTCCTGGAGCACGGTCACCGGCATCTCCAGCCGCCGTCCGGCCTCGCGATCGGCGAGGTCGTGCTCGACGTCGATGTTCGCTGAGGCCCGGTAGTCGGCCACGATCGAGTCGATGGCGCCCCGTGACGCGGCGAGGTATTCCGCACGGACCTCGGCCGGGATCGCCTCGGGGTCCCGGCCCCAGAGGTCGAGGAAGTAGCCGAAGAACGCGTCCGGGGCGCCGGCGATCAGCTGTTCGGCCAGTCCGGGCCGCTGGGCCATCAGGTAGAGGTGGAACCCGACCGCGGCCTCCCTGCCCTTCATCGCCGCCCACGTGTCCAGTATGGGCAGCACATCGAGCATGGCGAGGTGGCTGATCGCGCCCGGGTGGTCGAGGCCCGCGCGGAACGCCACCAGCGCACCCCGGTCGTGCCCGGCCAGCGCGAAACGGTCGAAGCCGAACTCCCGCGCCACCGCGACGGCGTCGGCGGCCATGGTGCGCTTGGAGTACGTCTCGCCGTCGGTGTCCGCCGGCTTGCCGCTGTCGCCGTAGCCACGCAGGTCGGGGCAGATCACGGTGTGGTCCGCGGCCAGATCGGCGGCCACGTGCCGCCACATCAGGTGGGTCTGCGGGAAGCCGTGCAGCAGCACCACGGGACTCCCCGAGCCGCCGACGGCCACGTTGAGCCGCACACCGTCCGGGGTGGTGACCTCGTGGTAGCCGAATCCGGCGATCTTCGTCTTCACGGTGTTTCCTCTCGTTCCCGGCGCCGGTCCGGCGCCTGGTCACCACCTTGCGCGGCGGAGATCAGCACCGGATCAGTGCCGGATTAGGGTGGTTCCCGTGACGGTGGAATTCGGCGTGCTCGGCCCGCTGGTCGCCACGCGCGACGGGGCCGCGATAGACCTCGGCGGGCCCCGGCAGCGCGCGGTGGTGGCGCGGCTGGTGCTCGCCAAGGGCCGCGTCGTCCCGCTGCCGCGGCTGATCGACGACCTGTGGGAGGAACCGCCGGAGAACGCCGTCGGCACGATCCGGACGTTCGTCTTCGCGCTGCGCCGCGCGCTCGAACCCGACCGGCCGCCCCGGTCGCCCGCCCGGCTGCTGATCACCTCCGCGCCCGGGTACGCGCTGCGCGCCGAGCCCGGATCGGTGGACGCCTGGCGGTTCGAGGCCGCGGTCACCGCCCGGGACGTCACACTGTCCGGTTTGGACGATGCGCTGGCGTTGTGGCGTGGCCCCGCCTACGCCGAGTTCGCCGACGAGCCTTGGGCACGGGCCGAAATCGACCGTCTCGACGAGCTGCGGCTGCTGGCCGTCGAACGGCGGGCCGAGGCGGCACTCGCGCTGGGCCGGGCTGACGCGGTCGTGCCCGATCTGGAGGCCCACCTCGCCGAGCGACCCTGGCGGGAGGCCGCCTGGCGCCTGCTGGTCCTGGCGCTCTACCGCGCGGGACGCCAGGGTGACGCCCTCGACGCGCTCCGCCGGGCGAAGAAGATCCTTGCCGCCGAACTGGGCGTCGATCCCGGGCCGGAACTGCGGCAGCTCGAAGCCGACGTCCTCGCCCACGCTCCGCACCTCATGCCGCGACAAGCCACTGACGTGGTGGTCGTCCCTCCTAGCACCGATGAACGGTCTTTCGTCGGACGTGACACCGAAATCGCCGACCTGCGGGCCGCCGCCGCGACGGCCAGGGCACACGGAAAGCTGAGCCTGGCGCTGGTGTCCGGCGAGGCAGGGTCCGGCAAGACCACGCTCGCCGAGACGTTCAGCGAACGGCTCGCGGCGGAAGGCTGGACCACGGCGTGGGGCCGCAATCCCGAACACGCCGGCGCGCCCGCCGCGTGGCCGTGGACCGAGCTGCTCACCGCGCTCGCGGTACCGGCCGCCGAAGCGCCCGACGGCTCCCCCGCGTTCCGCAGACGCCAGGCCATCGGCGCCGCGTTGAGCACCGCCGCCGCGAAGTCGCCGCTGCTGCTCGTGCTCGACGATCTGCATTGGGCGGACGAGGAAACGCTGGCGACGCTCACCGCGCTGGCCGCCGCTCCCGTGCCGGGGCCGATCCTGCTCGTCGGGACCTATCGCACCACCGAGATCTCCGCCGAGCTGACCGCCGCGCTCGGCCGCGTCGCCCGCGCCGGACCTGTCCGGATCCACCTCGGCGGACTGTCCGAAGCCGACGTCGCGGAGCTGCTGAGTTCGACCGCTCACCACGACGTCGGCCCGGACCTCGCCCGGACGGTCCGCCATCGCACCGGGGGCAACCCGTTCTTCGTCACCGAACTCGCCCGGCTGCTCGACGCCGAAGGACCCGAGGCGCTGACTTCGGTGCCGGCCGGCGTACGAGACGTCGTCCGGCATCGGCTCGGCACGTTGCCGGAATCAGCGCTCACGACGTTGCGTCAAGCCGCCGTCATCGGTCTCGAACTCGACCTCGATCTGCTGATCCCGTTGTCGGGCAAGGAAGACGACGTGCTCGACGACGTCGAATCGGCGCTGCTGGCCGGGTTCCTCTTCGACGACGACGGCGTCCGGTTCTCCCACGCCCTGGTCCGGGACACGCTGTACGAGGACATCTCCCGGCCGCGCCGCGCGCGCTGGCACGCCGCCGTCGCGGAGACGCTCGAACGCTTGCGCCCCACCGACTTCGACGCGCTCGCCCGGCATTTCCTCCGCGCCGAAGGCCGGTCCGCCGCCGCCCGCGCGGCCCGCTACGCCCGCGCCGCCGCCGAACAGGCCGAGCGGCGTTTCGCGCCTCACGAAGCGGCGCGGCTCTGGCGCGACGCCGTCGAAGCCCACGATCGTTCCGGCGCCGACGACCCGCGGGTTCGCCTGGACGCCGTCATGGGCATGGTGCGGGCGCTGGCGGTCACCGGCAGGCTGGAGTCCGCGCGGACACACCGCGCGGCGGCGATCACCGCCGCGGAACGACTCGGCGATCCCGCGCTCACCGCCCGCGTGATCACCGCTTTCGACGTCCCGGCGATCTGGACCCGCAACGACGACCCGGACCTCTCCCGGCAGGTCGTCGACGCCGCCGAACGCACCCTTTCCGCTCTCCCACCGGAAGAAACCGAACAACGCTGCCGTCTGCTCAGCACCATCGCGCTCGAACTCCGGGGCATGCCGGACGACCGCGGGCCGAGCGCGGCAGCCGAAGCCGAAACGCTGGCCCGGCGGCTCGGCGATCCCGGCCTCCTCGCGTACGCGCTGAACGCCCGTTTCATGCAGTCCTTCACCGACGCCGGGCTCGCCCCGGCACGCGCGGAGATCGGCCGGGAACTGGTCGAGCTCGCCGCACGGCATGAATTGGTGCCCTTCGAGGTGCTCGGACATCTGATCCTGCTGCAATCTTCGGCTGCACTCGCGGATTTCGCCGCCGCGGACCGCCACGCGCAGGCGGCGGACGCGCTCGGCGAACGCCACGAACTCCCGCTCGTCAGCGTCTTCACCGACTGGTATGCCGCACTGAAGCTGGCGGCAGCGGGCCATTCGGCCGAGGCGGAAGCGGCGTATCGCACGGCGGCGGTCCAGCTGCCCAGCACCGGAATGCGCGGCGTGGAGGACGGTCTCCTCGCACTGGCCCTGTTGTGCCTTCGCGTCCAAGACGGACAGTCCGTTGTGGACACTCGGGACTACGGCCCGTACGAGCCGTGGGCCCGCCCGGTACTCCTGCTCGCGTCCGACCGTCGCGACGAAGCAGCCGCCGCCGTGCGTGACCTCCCCGACTCGCCCCGCGACCTGCTGTACGAGGCCAGGCTCTGCCTCGCGGCCGTCGCCGCGCTCGGCGTCGGCGACAAAGCCTTGGCGCGCAATACTTACGACGACCTCCTGCCCGCCGCCGAGGAACTCGCCGGAGCTGGCAGCGGTCTCGTCACCCTCGGCCCTGTCGCCCAGTATCTTGCCGATCTCGCCGATGCCCTGGGCCTGGCCGATGAAGCCGCAGCCCACCTCGAACAGGCCCACGCGGTTCAGACACGAGTCCGTGCCATGACGGCCGCGGACTAACCTCGGCCGCCATTCCCCTGTCAGCCCTGGATCACGCCGCGACCGGGCAGCTCGCCTGAAAGGCCAGTCTGGCGTCCGCGTCAGCCGCGATCTGCTCGAGCACGTCGTCCAGCGCCATGAACGCCTCCCACGGCTGCTGACCGCTCGCCGCTGCGAGGTGCCCTGTTATCAGGTGCTCCAAGTCCGGCACACGTTTGCCCTTCCACACCTTGTCGGCGAGGCTGACCAGGAGGTCCTCCACACCCGTCTCGGCTGCCGTCCATGACGCGTGCGTGCGAGCGAAACGCGCTAGCTTCTCCTCGACCCCATAGCTGCGCAACAGCCGATAGCCGGCGTGTTCATGAGCCGAACCAGGCCCGGACAACTCGCCGGGGTGCTCGACCTTCCCGATGTCGTGAATGGCCGCGCCGAACTCCACTACTTCCCGATCGAATCGCACGTCGGGATAGCGCTGCTGAAGCCAGTTCGTCAGCTGGCAGGCAACGTCGTGAACACGCGCAGGTGCGCGGCCAGCCGAGGCGGAGCCTGCAGTCCCTCGAGCAGAAGCACGGCGCGCGACGGCAACGGGCGCAGCGCAAGGTCACCAGGATCGGTCATGGCGCGGCGCAGCAGTTCGGAACTCACTCCCGCCACCTTATCCCAGCGGCGCGCGATCTTACGACCATGCGCCACCCGGTTTGTCGAACTCCCTTATACAGCAAGGAAAAATGCATTCTTCAGGTTCACCCGATCGATAGCACACATGTTCGATCGGGCGGCGTATCGTGGAGGTATGTCAGTCGACAGCAGCACCCAGGCATCGCGCACCGAGTGGTGGCGCGAGGATGTGGGCTGCCTGCTGGACAGGCTTCTGGAGTCCGAGTGTGTGCAGCGTCGTGAGGCTGCTGTCCAGGGCGAGGTCATGGCCGAGCTGGAACGGCGCGGGATACGCGACACCACCGGCTACGGAAGTCTCGTGCGGTTGTTACAGGAGACGTTGAACATCCCGTACGCCGAAGCGAAGGCACGCGCGGCGCGAGCGTTGGCGTTGAACGGCACCCGCGACCTCACCACCGGCGAACAACCACCTACTGCGCCCGCGACCGCGCAGGCCGCGAGCGAGGGTGCGGTCGGGGCCGCGCAGATCGATGAGATCCTGCGGGTGCTGGACAAGCTTCCCAAGACCCTGTCGATGCAGGATCGGGAGCAGGCGGAGAAAATCCTCGCCGAACTGGCCCGCGCCGCCGGACCCCGAGAAATCCGCGCCGCCGGACGACGCCTGCACTCCCAGCTCGACCCCGACGGGAAAGAGCCCAAAACCCGGGAACCGAAACCCTTCCAGCCCGAGTTCTCGATCGCTCCGCACCGGGATGGCGGGCATCAGATCAAGGCCCGCGTCGACGACGAAACCTCGGCACGCTTGCAAGCGATGCTGGATCCGCTCGCCAAGCCTCGCCCGGCGACCGAGGAGGTGGAGGAGGAGCGCGACACCCGTACTCAGTGGGAGCGACGTGGTTGCGCGTTCTCGGAACTGGTGCGCATGTGGGCCGAACATCCCGACCTGCCCACGCAAGCCGGGGAAGCCACCCACATCGTCGTGACCGTCAGCTTGGAAGAGCTGCGGTCCGGGATCGGACAGGCCACCCTCGATCTGCTCGGGGAGATCACCGCCGCCGAGGCACGACGACTCGCCTGCGACGCCAAGATCATTCCCATGGTGCTGGGCTCACACAGCGAACCCCTCGACGTCGGCCGGGCACAACGCCTCGCCACCCCGGCCATCCGCCGCGCGTTGATCCGCCGCGACGGTGGTTGCGCGTTCCCGGGGTGCGATGCGCCTGCGTACCGTTGTACGGCGCACCATGTCGTATTTTGGGCACACCATGGTGAGACCAAAGTGGACAATCTCGTGCTCTTATGTTCCGTCCACCACAACGTAATCCACCACTCTGAATGGGAAGTCCGCATCGCCAGCGACGGACTACCCGAGTTCGTGCCGCCCGCCTGGCTCGACGCCACCCGCACACCACGACGCAACACCATCCATAGGACCTGACGGTGTATCACCGGCGTAACACCACCTCCCTTTCGGTGAATCCGCGCGTGCCTGTCATGACGATGGGCCGCGGACTCCGTACCGTTCGCGGGCATGAGGACAAGAGTCGCCGCGATGCGGCGTGTGGAAGCCGGTGCCGAACTCAAGGCGCGACGCGAGGAGCAGGGCCTGACCCTGCGGGAAGTCGCGTACAGGATCGATTACAACCCGGGCATGCTTTCCATGTGGGAGCGGGGTTTGCGCACCATGGACACCTGGGAGGCCGCGCTCTACCTCGGCGCCTGCGTGACCCCGATGCGCGAGGCCCTGCGCATCATCAGCCTGGTCCAACCCCCCAGCGACCTGTACTGGGTCCGCCCCTACTTCGACAGGCTGGAGGATCCGGTCAAATCCGTGATCATCCAGGAAAATCTCGCGAAAACGATGATCTGCTACAACCCCGATTACATTCCCGGTCTGCATCAGACTGAAGACTATGCGCGAATCGTTTTCGGATACCAGCCGCACCACTCTCCCGAAGAGGTCAACTTCCTGGTCAACGCTCGCCTCGACCGGCAGAAGCTGTTGCAGCGGCCGAAGCCGCCGCATTGCGTGTTCTTCATCCATGAAGACGCGCTGCGGAAGGTCGTAGGACACCCGCAGACCACGTACGACCAGCTCCAATACTTGTTGCTCTCCGCCAGCCTGCCGCACTGCTCCATCCGAGTGGTACCCGAAGCGAGTCCCGCAGGCCGGGCTCGCCGCTTTCCGTTCCGGATCATGGAGTTCCCCGAACCGCGACCTGCGATGGCCTACGCCGAAATCGACACCGCGAACCTCTTTATCGAAGACCGACCCGCCGTCGAGACCTACTACGCCCTAGTTACACAGCTGGAACAGTCTGCCCTGGATGAGGGACAATCGCGAGACTGGCTCATCCGGCTGGCGGATGAGTACGAGCGTATGAAGGAGTAACGCGATGGTGGCCCGTAAGCTGACCTGGTCCAAAAGCAGCCACAGCGGCAGCGAGTCCACCAGCGAATGCGTCGAGGTCGCCCTCACGCCCCAGTTCACCGCCGTCCGCGACTCCAAGGCCCCCACCGGTAACCTCACCCTCAGCCACCACGCCTGGGCCGCGTTCCTCACCGCCCTGAGTGCCGCTGAAAGGTAGGGATACATGTCGCGTCTCGCTCCGCGTCTGGACGGATTCGACCCGGAGCTGGCGCGCCGGATGGCCATGACCGTCTCCTGCGGGGACGCGGACGCCATCCCGAAGGTCGGCCAGGCCGGGGAGTGCCGTGACCACGACGGCGGCCGGGTCCAGGTGATGCACAACGGCCTGCTCGTCGAGGAAGGCGGCTATTACGGCGCGTGGATGGCCGAGATCATCCGCGCGCTGCGCGGTCACCACGAACCGCAGGAAGAGCGGGTCTTCCACCACCTCGTCCAGCGGCTCGCCGCGGACGGCGGCACCCCGGCGATGATCGAGTTCGGCAGCTTCTGGACCTACTACGGCCTGTGGTTCTGCCATGCGCTCCCCGGCGCCCGCGCCGTCGCGATGGAGCCCGACCCGGCCTACCTCGAGGTCGGCCGCCGCAACGCCGCGCTCAACGGCTATACCGACCGCGTCACCTTCGTCCACGCGGCGATCGGCGACCGTCCCGGCGACGTCCTCCCCTTCCCCGCTGAAAGCGACGGCCAGACCTACGACGTCGTCCAGCACGACCTCGCCTCCCTGATGGAGGCCACCGGTCTCGGCCACGCCGACCTCGTCCTCGCGGACGTCCAGGGCGCCGAAACCCTCCTGATCGAACGGGCCGCCCACGACCTCCGCGCGGGCCGTGTGCGGTTCCTGATCGTCTCGACCCACCACCATTCGATCTCCGGCGATCCGCTCACGCACCAGCGCGTCCTGCGGATGCTGACCGACGCGGGCGCGCACGTCGTCGCCGAGCACAGCGTCGGGGAATCCGTCAGCGGGGACGGGCTCATCGCCGTCTCGTTCGACCAGCGGGACAAGGATTTCCACGTCCCGGTGAGCCGCGCCCGCTACCGCGACTCGCTGTTCGGCGAACTCGAACACGACCTGGCCGCGGCCACCGCTCCCCTCCGCGCGGAGCTGGCCCGGGTGACCGCCGAACGGGACGACCTCCGGACCCGGCTCGACGCCATCACGGCCACGAAGACCTGGCGCTGGGCCGCCGTCCCCCGCCGCCTCTACGCCCGGCTCCGCCGCCGCTGACCCGCACCCCTCATGCTCCTGCCGTGCGGTACAGGGCGAACGTGCTCAGATACGGCCGGGCCCTCGACTGCGTGATCTGCACCCGGACCCGGTCGGTCGTGACCGGGGAAGACAGCGTCACGATCCGCGAATAGCCGATCGTCGTCACCGTCGCGACCGTCGTCCACTGGCCGTTCTTCAGAGCCTGCACGACGGCGCCCTCCACGTGCTGGCCGTGGCGGATGTCCTCGCCGAGCCGGAGCTGGTCGAACGTCCTCGCCCCGGACAGCGGAATCTCCAGCGTTCCTTCGAGCGCACCCCGTTCGGGCGACCACGACGTGGCGAGCGCGTCGTCGGTCACCGCCCGTACCGCGGGCGAGGCCGGCTGCCCCGGCGACGGTGCGGCGAGGTTGACCGACTCGGTCCGGCGGATCGCGGTGCCGAAGGCGGCCAGCGCGGCCGAATCCGCCGGAGCGATCGAACCGTCGGTGCCGGGCGGGACGTTGAGCAGCAGGGAGGCGTTGCGGCCCACGGATTCCCGGTAGAGATCCACGAGTTGTCGCGGTGTCTTGGGCTGTTCCGCGGGATGCCAGAACCAGCCCGGCCGGATGGAGACGTCCGCCTCGGCGGGCGCCCACTGCAGGTACCGGACCGACGGATCGGCCAGCACCGCACGGGAACCCAGGTCGGCGGCCTCCGCACCGCCGAGGAACAGTTCCTCGTTGTGCGCGGTCCGCGGATCGCCGGTCGTCGGCAGCGGGCTCCATTCGGTGGTGCGGGCGCGGCCGT
The DNA here is from genome assembly GCF_042739895.1 of Amycolatopsis sp. NPDC059021. Taxonomy (NCBI): domain Bacteria; kingdom Bacillati; phylum Actinomycetota; class Actinomycetes; order Pseudonocardiales; family Pseudonocardiaceae; genus Amycolatopsis; species Amycolatopsis sp. NPDC059021. The sequence continues at coordinate 54,738 of NZ_JBHYIQ010000001.1, read as the reverse complement.
TCTCGTTGCCGACCCACCGGACGCCGGCGGGCCCGGCGAACGTGACCGTGTTCGGGGAGAGCTGGTGGATCAGCTTGAACCACGTCGTGAAGTCGTAGTTCTCGGTGACGCCGGAGCCGCGCCACGGGTTGGCGCCGTCGAGCCACATCTCGTCGATCGGGCCGTACTGGGTGAACAGTTCGTAGAGCTGGTTGAGGTAGTAGGCGTTGTAGTCGTCTTCGTCGACCGAGAACTTCGGGAGCTTCCCGGCGGCCAGCGCCGTCGCGCGGTCGTCGCCCGGTACGAGGGTCGGGATGGTCCGCCGGGTGACCGCGCTGCCGGAACCGTAGCGGCCCTGTCCCGCAGGCTTGTTCGCCCGATCCTCGTACACCGCGCGCTCTTCGATCGAGAGCGGCTGGCCCGCAGCCACCTTCGCCTCGACCGCTTTGACCTCCTCCGCGAAGAAGGACGACGTCAGCTCCGAGCCGTCCGCGGGCGACAGGTAGACGCCGATCTTCAACCCGGCCTTGCGCGCTGAGGCCACATAGTCGGCCAGGATGTCGCCGCGCGCGTTGGCGCATCCCGCGTCACGGACCTGCCAGTACGCCGACGGGTTGCTCGCGCGTTCGCGCTGGGCCTTGTCCCGCGCCGCCTGGACCTCCGGCAGCGTCGCGCAGTCCTTTGCAGACAGCCACCACGGGCTCGCGACGACCGAGTGGTTGGTGTAGCGGCTGGGGTAGAGCACGAACCCGTCGTGGTGCTTGACCGTGAGCATCACCTGGGAGACGCCCGCGGTCTTCAGCGAGCGCATCCACTGATCGGTGTCCACGGTGGACGGTGCGAACGTCGCCTCCTTTTCCGCACCCGAACCCCATTCGCGGTTGGTGAAGGTGTTCATCCCGTAGTGGGTGAAGGCGGTGACCGGACGCTGCTGCCAGGCGAGCTGCCCCTCATCCGGCACGGTGTTGGCGGCCTTCGCGAGAATCCGGGCGAAATCGTCGCACGGCAGCACGGGGATGATCGACGACGGCGTGATCTGCTGGCCGCACCGGGAATTCGGGGCCGGGGCGGCTCCCGCCGGTGCACCGGGCACCAGCGGGAGCACGGCGGCGAGCGCGACGGCTCCGGTCAGCAGGCGGCGGAAACGAGGCATCGACGATCTCCTCAGGACGCCGGGTAGAGGTTGGCGGCGGGGATGATCCGCTGCGGGGTGTCCGGGCTGGACCACAACAGCTTCATCGTGGATTCCCCGCCCTGCTGGGTTTGTTCGACCTTGATCGAGTACCACTGCCCGGCGAGCAGGCGGACACTCGCCTTGTCGATCGTGGCGTCGTGCGGCGTGGAGTTGTCGATCACCAGCTTGCCGTCGATCCACACCTTCACCGTGTCGTCGGAGATCGCGGTGATGGTGTAGTCCTCGGAGAAGTCCGGGGTGATCGCGCCGGTCCACCGTGAGGAGAACGTCCCGCTCGGCACCGACGGCGCCGGCGAGCCGCTGTACTTCCAGCTGTAGTTGACCGCCGGGTCCACCCTGGACACCACGGGCTGGCCGGAGAACGTCGCGTTCGGCCAGAACTGGGCGGTCAGCCCGGTCCCGGCGACGGCGGCGGGACGCGGCGTCCGGATGGTCAGTTCGATCTCGGTGGCGGTCGGGTTGGTGGCACTGCCCGACGGCGTGATCACGACCTTGTTCCGGTCCCGCACCGCGGTCACCTGCTGGGCGCTGCCCAGCACGCGGGCGCCGGTGACGTCGAACGGCGCCAGCGCGTCGAGTGTGAGCGGCTTGCCCGCGCCGGGCCATTGGAACACCGACGCGTACAGCTTGTCGCCCTTGCGGCTGACCACACCCCACGACGGTTCGGCCACCACGCCGGGGCTGCTCGCACCCGCGATCGCCTTGCCCTGTCCGGCGGTGCGCTGCCAGTCGCCGATCGCCTTGAGCCGGTCGATCGACTCGGCGGGCACCGCGCCGTAGCGGTCCGGGCCGATGTTGAGCAGATAGTTGCCGCTGCGGCTGGCGATGGACAGCAGTTTCCGCGTCAGGTCGGCGGGCGACTTCCAGTTGTGGTCGTACTCGGCGAAGCCCCAGTGATCGTTGAGGGTCATGCAGGATTCCCACAGCTGGCCGTCGACCGGCGCGCCGGGGATCTCCTGCTCGGGCGTGCCGGTGTCGCCGTCGGTCACCCGCCGCTTGCCGACCCGGTTGTTGATCACGATGGCCGGATCGAGGCTGCGCACGTAGGCCTGGAGTTCCTCGCCGTCGCGGGCGGACCAGGTGTTGACCGGGTTGTCGGTGTTCCATTCGCCGTCGAACCACAGGATCTTCGGGTGGTAGTTGTCGACGAGTTCCTTGAGCTGGGCGTACATCCGCGCCTTGTACTTCGGGAACGTCGCCGGGTTCGCGAAGTCCGGGTCGTGCCAGTCCCAGATGGAGTAGTAGAGGCCGTAGGCGATGCCCGCCTTGTCGGCCGCGGTCTTCATCTCGGCGAGGATGTCGCGCTTGCGGTCGAACGACGAATGGTCGCGCAGATTCCAGGTGTTGACCTTGGTGGGCCACATCGCGTAACCCTCATGGTGTTTCGCGGTCTGCACGATGTACTTCTGCCCGGCGGACTTGGCCGCGGCGACGATCTTGGCGGCGTCGAAGTCCTTGGGGTTGAACTGCGACGCGATCGTCTCGTACTGGTCCATCGGGATGCCGCACTGCCGCTTGATCCACTCCGCGTCGCGGCAGACCGTCCCGTCCGGCCGGGTGTAGGTGCCCTGTAGCTGGGAGTACGCGCCGAAGTGGATGAACATCCCGAACCGGTCGTCGCGCCACCACTGCGTGCGCGGCGAGGTGAACGGGTCGTCGATCGCGTAGTTCGTGCCCGGCCCCGGCTGTTCCGCCGGGGCTGCCGTGGCGGTAACTGGGGTACTCAGCGCGGCCGCGGCGGCCAGTACCGCCACCAGCCCGCGTCGCATGGTCCGACCGATCATGACGCCCTCCGCGATGAGGTTCCTCGAGACGCTCCGACGTTAGCCGATAAACATCCGATGAAACACCCTCCAATGGCGGATACCTGCGGACTTGTCCCGGGATTCAGCGACAGGACATCGGATCACTGCACGCTGAACTCCTGCGGGAGTGCCTCGGTGTGCTCGTCCACGACCGCCCGGACCTCCCCCGCCGTCACGGGCACCCGGAGTTCGACGGAACTCTCCTGCCCCGCCGCGACCCGGAACGGCGCGGTGAGGGTCCCGACGAGGACGTTCCCCGCGGAAGCACGGCCGCTGACGCTGGTGAGACGCACGGTCAGCACGGTCTCGGCGCCGTCCCGGCGCGCGGTCACCGCGGCGATCCGGACCGGGCTGGTGAGCACGCGCCATGCCAGCTTCTCACCGTTCGCCGCGCGGTCGTAGGTGAGCAGCCCCTTGTTGTGGAAGCCGGGCACCGGGATCGGGTTGCCGCCACCCCCGGCCGGGGTCAGCGCGAACTCGGTGGAGGTCCAGTACATCTGGCCGAGGAAGTGCGGACGATCCTCCAGCTGCCGGTTGTGGATGTCGACGAACTCGGCCTGGTAGCGCTCGGTTCCCTTGCCGCTGCCCGGCCGGTCCTTCACCGCCTCGGCGCCGTATTCGCTGAGCACCAGGGGTTTGTCCCCGGACAGCCGCTGGAGGGTGTCGACGTCCTTGCCGATGTCGGTCGCCTTGCCGTAATACCAGCCGTCGTAGCGGTTGAGCGCGACGAAATCGTCGGAGGCGAGCGCCTTGTCCTTGTCGAACCAGGCGCTGACATGGGTGAACAGCCGCTGCGCGTCCAGTGTGCGACCGTAGCAGATCAGCTCGTCCACATAGGACGCGCCCTCGGTGGTGTTCGTGGCGTTCTCGTTCCCGACCGACCAGGCGAAGATCGACGGATGGCCGCGGTCGCGCCGGATCATCCGGGACAGCCGGTCCTTGGCGTACGTCCGCGTCTTCTCGCTCGCCAGCTGCCCGGCGTTCGCCTGGGTGACCGGGATCTCCTCCAGCACCAGGATGCCCAGCCGGTCGGCGGCGTCGAGCTCGGCTGGCGTCGTCGGGTAGTGCGCGGGCCGGAAGAGCGTGAATCCCTTGGCACGCATGGCTTCCAGTTCCCGCACGGCGAGGCCGTCAGGCTGGGTGCGGCCCAGTCCCGGATAGTCGGCGTGCCGGTTGAAGCCACGCAGATCCCGCACGATCTGTCCATTGAGGACGACATCGGAACCGCGTACGGCGATCGTGCGGAACCCGGCATGGGTCGTCACGTGCCGCCCTGCCGCCGGGCTGACGGAGACTTCGTAGCGCGCGGGATCGGCCATCGACCACAACCTCGGCCGGTCGACCTTCAGCATCACCGGCTCCGCCGCGTCCGCACCGGCAGGCACGGTGAATATCTGGTGCGTCCGTAACGCGATCCTGCCGTCGGGGTCGCGCACGATGACCTCCGCCGGAACCGTTTTCGGGCCGGTGCCCGGGTTCGTGGCGTCCGCGCGCAGGGTGAGCGTCCCATCGGCCTCCGCCTGCGCGGTGATCCCGGTCAAGGTGCCCGGGTCGGTGTATTCGAGGCGGACGCCCTGGGTCAGGCCGCCCCAGTTCCAGTAGAGGTCGGTGTTGATCCCGTACGGGCGGATCGTCGAGACCCGGTTGTCCAGCACGACGGCGAGTACGTTGCGGCCGGCCCGCAGCGCGGCGGTGACGTCGAGCTCGACCGGGAGGTACCCGCCGGTCGCGCTGCCGACCTTGGTGCCGTTGACGAAGAAGGAGCAGGCGAAGTAGCAGGACTCGAAGACCAGCCTCGCCTGTTTGCCCGGCTTCGCGCTGAACTCCTTGCGGTACAAGGCGAGCTGGCCCGCGTCGTCGTTCCAGCGGGCCCGCACCGCGCCGTAGCTGCTCGGCACGAGGATCCGCGACATCCCGGCCTCGCCGAACCCGGCCGCCGCACCCGGCGGCGTATCGCCGTCCAGCGCGCCCGCGGGCAACTCCGCCGCGGGCGCGAATTTCCAATCCCCGTCAAGGTTCGTCACGCCTGGTTCGTCGGCCGGACGCCGGGTGGTCACCGTCTTGGCGGCGGTCACCGTGCCCTGGCCGGTCACCGCTTCGGCCACGAGCATGTGCCTGCCGGACGTGAACCAGGCGGCGTCTGTCGCGGTCTTCCACACCGGCGCGAGCCCCGTGCCGTCGGCATAGGTCCGTGTCACCTCGGCGAAAGCCGTGCCATCCCAGGAGAATCGGACCGACCGGGTGTCGAACGGCGCCGTGACCTCGATGTCGGTCAGTCCGGTGAGGTCCGTTCCGGTCGGCTGGGTGAAGCGCACCGTCCTGTCCTGGGGCGGCGCGTCGGCGCCCGCCTGCGCGATCACCCGCCGGGCGTCCTCGGGGAAGCTCGTCAGGCCCATCTGGTTCGGTCCCCACTGCTTGGTGGGGCCCGGGTTGTGCGGCGGCGCGGGCGGCGCGTCGGTCCAGTTGCCGCGGATGATCAGATTGGTGCTCCACGAGGCCCAGGACGAGATCCAGTTGAACTCGGCGGTCACGTTCTTCGCGTTGCGAATCACGTTCGCCGTCGTCGTGTAGTAGGAGCTCTTCTCGTCGTGGTAGATGCCGTTCCCGTGGTCGGTCCCGGCGAAGTCGACGTCGTTGCCCTCGACGCGCGAGCCTGGCGACACGGCCTGTGTGTAGATCGCGCCACCGTCGTACAACTTGCCCATATGGTGCGCGATCCTGTTGTGGGTCACCAGAATGTCGCGCTGCGTCGGCGCGTCGCCGACGAAGTTCCAGCCCCACCCGACCGAGATCCCGGTGTAGGGGACGTGCTCGACGGTGTTCCGCTCGACGGTGAGCCCGTCGTTGTAGAGCCCCACGATGCCGACGGCGTCACGGAACTCGCGGCCGATGTAGGTGATCGTGTTACCCCACACCACATTGTCGGCCGTCTTCGCCTTAGACGCGTGCTGCGTGTCGCCGACGAACACGCCGCCACCGTCGATGTCGGTGAAGACGCTGTTTTCGATGACGCTGTCCCGAGTTCCGCCGTCCAGCGTCAGCCCCGCGCCGCCGAGCCCGGTGAACGTGCCGCCGGTGAACCGGACCCTGAGCCCGCCGGTGACCGTGACCGCCGCCGGCGTGCGCGCGTAGTCCTCCCCCGCTCCGCCGATCGTGCCGGTGCGCACGCCGTTGACGTAGTAACCTGCCTGCGCCCCAGCGTATCCCTCGGGGGTATCCGGATTGCGCCACGTCGTGCCGGTGAACGTCAGCCCCTCGAACGCGACGTCATGCACGTTTTTCAGGACGAGCAGCTGTTCGGCCACACCCAGCTCGACATCGGCGGTCTTCAGGTTCTCACCGGGCTGCGGGACGTAGTAGAGCTTGTTTTCGCGCTGGTCGAGGAAGAACTGGCCGGGCTGCCCGAGGAGTTCGTACGCGTTCTCGAACCAGTCGACGCCACGCCAGCCCTTCAACGGACTGGCGCTTTCCCAGCCCGTCTGGGTTTTCGCGTTCGCGTTGTCCCAGCAAGGCTGCGCCACGGTCACCTCGGCGCCCTTCGCCGAGGTGATACCGCAGTGGAAGTCCCGCCACCGCGAGTTCGTCACGAGCCGCAGATCCTCGGGATGCGCGAACGAGGCGATCCGCGGATCGACGCCACCGACCCCGGTGGCGTCCGGCCTGCAGACGTCCTTGCCACAACCGAGCCCCTTGACCCGCTCGGCCCGCACACCGTTGACGGACATGTCGCGCGACCGGGTCCCAGCGGGCACGTCGGCCACCCAGATGCCCGCACGGTGTGTCTTCCAGCCGGTCACCCGGACTGCGCCGGTGAACCGCGGCCGCGCTCCCCGCTCGGCACGCCAGGTGACGGAGTGACCGCCTGCGCCGGAATCACCCGCGTCCAGCTCCATCGGCGCGGCCATCCGGTAGTCCCCGCCGGCCAGCTCCACCACGATGTCGCGACGCGGATGAGCCATCCTCTCCCGCACGACCTGCCGCGCGCCCGCCACCGAACACGGCCGCCCCGCCGAGCACACCGCGCCCGACCCGGCGGGCGCGGCATGCAGGACCTCCGGCCCCTTCTCGGCACCTGCCGCGTCCCCTGCCCCGGCGATCATGCCGCCGACCACAGCCGCCAACGCCACCCAGAGCGCACTTCGCCGTCGCCGCATGCCCCACCACCGCTCATCCGATGTCTGGATGCTCATAGTTGCGCGCAACGTCGATAAAGGCAACAGCTTCTAGCAGATACTCCTGCACGAACGCACATCACGCTCACTAGCCCGAACGCCGTACATCCGATGTATCCCTTGCACGAACCGAGCACCACTTCGTGACACTCATCACGGCGAGTTACATGAAGGTTGAACTATTCGGGTGAACATGACGCCACAACCGTGTCTCCCGCTGCTCAGCGTCATCCCCATTCATGACCCTCCGCGGGGGCGCGGAGGGGAACGCTAAGGAGACGCGGATGGCGACAGGACCGAACATCACCGATCACCGTGCGACGCCGCGCATGACCGCCCGCGGACAGCTGTACGCCTCCGTCGAGGCCTACAACTCCGCGCACCCGGACGCCGCCCTGCCGCTGGAGATGGCGCAGCGGCACCGCCTGCGTTGTTACACCGCCGCGCACCGCGGCCTGATCGACGACGTCACCGGCACCGACTTCACCTGGACGATCGCCTTCCTCCCGGACCTCCCCACCGACCGCGACCGGCCCGGCGTCGTCCTGGCCACCCGCTGGGGCGCTCCTCCGCTCCTGGTCCTCGCCCAAGACGTCGGCCTGCGCACCGCCTGGACCACCCTCGTCGAACGCTGGCCGACACACCTCTCGGAAGCCGCCACCCTGCTCGACTCACTCGCCCGCGTTCCGGCGTCGACCGACTCCTCTGTGTAACCACCTGCGGCCCGCCCTCGGCCCGGCACTCCCCGGACCGAGGGCGCCCACGCCCCATCAGGCCCCGCCGCCGCGTACTCCTACCCCCCTGAAGGTCCACCCCAGGCGGACGTATACTCTTTTCACCAGCAGGTCCGAGTGGCGGAATGGCAGACGCGCTAGCTTGAGGTGCTAGTGCCCTTAACGGGCGTGGGGGTTCAAGTCCCCCCTCGGACACGTTCGCTACGCACACGGGTGGTTGCGGCTGAGTTTCAGCGGTAGCCATCCGTTTTTCGTGGTCGTAGGTCGACTTCACTCCCAGTTGTCGGTAGACCTCGAGCTTGTCCGCAGGGTCTGCGTCTCGCAGAACAGCCAACAGGCCGCCCAGCGCTTCGACCAATACCCGGATCTCTTCGCGGCTCATCCCGATGGCTCCGGGCGGATCCGCCGTCATTCACTACGAGCCGTGCCTTCAGCGCCAGCTTGGTCTCGTGCCCCAGCGCGACATCCTCGACATCGATCAACGACTCCTGCTTGCGTTGCTTGTTCCACACCTCATGCCCGGTGTAGCGCGGATTGCCCAAGATTCCCCGCACCGCACTCTTCGACCACGCCACCCCCGAACGGTGCGGGTCAGCGCCCGCCCCTGCTGAATCACTCTCGGCGGGCGCATGACATTCGGCCACGCCGGCGCGTTCGCCCTGGCAGGTCCTCCTCGGTTCAGGGAGCTGCCGGGGCGAAGCGCTGGGCGAGGGCGACCAGCGGGGGAAGCCCGGCGAGGATCTGCTCGGAGCCGAGGCCGAAGTCGACGAGACAGGCGACTTCGTCCACCCCGGCGCCCGAGAAGCGGTCGACGACCTGCCGGCAGCTGTCCGGGGACCCGATCAGCGAACCGTCGCGCAGGTATCGCTCGTAGGTCATGTCGAGCAGATCTTCGACGACGTCGTCGGGGAGATCGTCCGCGGGCATCTGGTGGCCGCCGCTGATGGTGCCGCCGCCCTTCGCGGCCTTCGTCTCGAGCGAGACAGCCGAGCGGAGGTACTCACGGAACGGCGTCCTCGTCCGGGCTTTCGCTTCGGCCTCGTCCTCCGCGACGTGGGTGTGCAGCATCAGCGAGACGATGCCGGTGTCCGGATCGAGGCCGGCTCCGGCTCGTGCCTCGCGGTAGAGCTTGATCTTCTCGGCGAGCTGATCCGCGTCCTGGCCGATGAGGTGCGTGAGGATGTTCGTGCCGCGCGCGCCGGCGTCCACGAAGGTCTGCGGGTTTCCCGACGAAGTCATCCAGACCGGCAGCTCGCGCTGGACCGGCTTCGGGAAGAGGCTGACCGGCACCTCGCGCCCGAGACCGTTGGGCAGTTCGACCGCAGCGCCGCTCCACAGCCTCCGCATGTCGTCCAGCTGCGCGAGCATCACGTCCCGGCGACCGTCGTAGTTTCCGGGGCTCAGCACGAAATCGTTGACGTTCCAGCCCGCGCCGAACGAGACGGCGGCCCGGCCGCCGGAGAGATTGTCCACAACGGACCATTCCTCGGCCATGCGGACGGTGTTGTGCAGCGGGGAAATCAGGCTGCCCGCCCGCAGCTGCAGCGAGTTCGTCGCCACGGCGAGCGCCGCGCTGGTCAGTGCCGGGTTGGGGAAAACACCGCCGAACTGGTCGAAATGCCGTTCCGGCGTCCAGACGGCGACAAGGCCGCCCTGATCGGCGAGCCGGGCGGCGGCGAGCATGGTCTCGTAGGTTTCGGGCGCGGCCGCACCGTCGGGGGCGGCGAAGAACATGATGCCGAAGCGCATCGGATGGTTCCTTTCGGTGTGGGAGCGGGGATCCGGTCAGGTGACGGGATCCGCTGTCTGCTGCTTGTCTTCGCCGGGCAGCGCGGGCGGGTGCCGCAGCGCGGGGACGACGGTGCCCGCCAGCGCGACCAGCAGCAGCCAGCCGAGCAGGACCAGCACGGTCGTCGTGCTGCCGTAGTACTGCAGGAGCAGGCCGGCCAGCACCGGGCTGAGCGGGGTCACCGACTGGCTGAAGAACCGGCAGGCGCTGTCGACGCGGCCCTGCAGCGCGTCGGGGACGAGCACGATGCGGTAGGCCGAAAGCACCGAGTTCCACAGCGGCGCGGCCGCGAGCATGAGCCCGAACACCACGCCCATCACGATGATGTCGCCGGTGACGAGCATGACCGGCAGCAGCGCGGCCCATACCCACGGGAAACCGATGACCACCCAGGACGCGGGAATCCGGTCGGCCGCCCACGCCGCGGCGAACGACCCGATCAGCCCGCCCGCGCCCGCCAAGGTCAGCACGGTCCCGACGACCGCGGCGGGCGTGTGGGATTCGTGCCCGATGACGACGAGCAGCGTGGGCATCGCGTTCCCGACGAGGTTCGTGGCGGCGACCATGAGGATGCTGCCCCGGAGGAAGGGCTGGCGGACGACCCAGCGAAGCCCGTCTCGGACACCGGAGAACAGCGACAGCGTCTTGGTGTCGGGCGCCGGAGCGGACCGGAACCGCGTCTTGATCATGGATACCGTCGTGAACGAGACGAGGTACGACAACGCGTCACCGAGGAACGGCAGCAACGAGGCGACCGAGAACAGCGCCCCGCCGATCGGCGGCCCGGCGAGCATCGCGCCGTATTCGCGGCTTTCGTTGCGCGCGGTCGCGGACCGCAGTTGCACGGCGGGCACCACGTGCCGCAACGCGCCCACCTCCGCCGGCGAGAACAACACGGTCGCCGCGCCTTCGATCAGTGCGACCGCGATGACGTGCGGGTACGTCAGCCAGCCGGTCGCGAGCCCGGCGACGATGCTGGTGAGTGCGACGCAGCGGACGAGATCGCAGGTGAGCATGAGCTTGCGGCGGTCCCACCGGTCCGCGAACAGGCCGGCGGGGAGGCCGAGCAGCCACTGGGGCACGCCCCTGGCGGTGGCGACGAGGCCGGCGAGCACCGGTGACCCGGTCAGCGACAGCACCAGCAACGGATAGCCGACGTAGGACATCCTGCTGCCCAGCACGGACGCGAGCTGGCTCACCCAGAGCAAGGTGAAATCGCGGTTCTTGCTCAGCGGCACCGGTGGCTTCGGAGGATCAGCCGTTCCGGCTTCACCCGCCTCGGCCACGTCGTGTTCTTCGCGGGGAGTCATTCCGCCGCCTCCAGCCCGGCCCTGAACACGGAAACCACCTTGGTGAGCTGAGGTTCTTCGAGTATCGACAGATGCGTTCCCGGCGTCTCCAGCAGTTCGGCGCGCGGCGCGTAGTCACGCCACGCCTCGTACCAGGACAACGTCCAGTTGCCTTCGGTCGCCTTCAGCACGGTGAGCGGGACGTCGGCGGGCAGCGGCCGGTAGTTCCGTTTGGCCATCCGGAAGAACCTGTTGCGGCGCAAGGTATTCTCCAGCGCCTCCTTGCCGAGCCCGAGCTGTTCCTCGCGGAAGTCGAGCCGGCGCAGATGCGCGGTCAGCCGGCGCGGGGCGAGCTCGGTCCACTCCTCGTCCGCGATGTCGGCGGACAGCGCGATCAGTTCGTCCAGCAGCTGATCGACCTCGTCGCGGTTGCGGGTTTCCGGCGCCAGTACGACGGAATCGACCAGGCCGACCCAGCCGACCTCGGCTCCGGCCCGCGTCAGCTGGGCGGCGGCTTCGTAGGCGACGATGCCGCCGAACGACCACCCGCACAGGCGGTACGGGCCAGCGGGCTGCCACCGCCGGATCCGCTCGACGTAGACCGCGGCCATTGCCGCGACCTGGTCGGCCGCCGAAGCCGTCACCAGCGACTCGTCGAAGTCGACGCCGACGAGCGCGAAGTGCGGCTCCAGCGCGCGTGCCAGCCCGTAGTACCCGGTGATGCTGCCGGTTCCTTCGTGCACGCAGAACAGGGTGCGGTCGCGGGGCCCGGTGTTCAGCGGGACGAGGCCGGGCGCGGGTGCCTCCTGCCGCCGGTCCGTCATCCGCCCGGCCAGCTCCGCGACGGTGCGCGCGTCGAAGATCGCGCGCAGCGGCACCTTGAGGTCGTGCTGGGTCCGCAGGCGGGCGACGACGTGCGCGGCGAGCAGCGAATGGCCACCGAGGTCGAAGAAGTCGTCGGACACGCCGACCCGGTCGACGCCGAGCACCTGGCACCAGACCGCGGCGATCGCGCGTTCCAGCTCGGTACGCGGTGCCACGAAACGCGATCCGAGTTCCGGCCGCGCCGAGTCGGGGTCCGGCAGAGCCAGCCGGTCGACCTTCCCGCTGGCGGTCCTCGGCAGCGCGGGAACGAGGACGAACCGGGCCGGGATCAGGTGGTCCGGCAGTCTTTCCTCGAGCGCCGCACGCAACTCGGACACCGGCGGCTCGCCGTCGGCGGGCACGAGGTACGCGACCAGCCGCAGGTCTCCCCGATCGTCCTTCTTCGCGCTCACAACGGCTTCGGCGACGGCTTCGAGCGCGCGCAGGTGTGCCTCGATCTCCCCGAGCTCGACGCGGAAGCCGCGGATCTTGATCTGGTGATCGGATCGGCCGAGGTGTTCGAGGACCTGGTCCGGTCCCCAGCGGCAGACGTCGCCGGTGCGGTACAGCCTGCCGTCGCCGAAGGGGTTGGGCAGGAACCGTTCCGCGGTCAGGCCCGGCCGATGCCAGTAGCCCCGGCCGACTCCGGCGCCGCCGATGTAGAGCTCGCCGGGCACCCCGGCCGGGCACGGCGACATCGCCTCGTCCAGGACGTACACCTCGGTGTCCGCCATGGGACGGCCGACGGCGTAGGTCCACGACGGTCCGCTGCCCGCCGGCACCCTGATCCGCGTCGCGGTCATCGTGGTTTCGGTCGGGCCGAACTGGTTGACCACCTTGCCCGCGAGCCAGGCACAGTCCGCCAGCCGCTCGGCGTGCAGCCGCTCACCGCTGCACAGGACGAGGCGAAGGGCGTTCAGCCCGCCTTCCGGTGCCTGCCGCGCCGCCAGTTCGTAGAGCAGCGTGGGCACCACGCTCAGGATCGTCGTCACCCGGTGCTCGGCGAGCAGGGCCACGACCGCGTCGGGGTCCTTGGCGATGTCGGGTTCGGCGACCACCAGCTTCGCTCCCGCCGACAGCGCGCCGAAGATTTCGCGCACCGAGGAGTCGAAACCCCAGCCGGAGAGCGCGATACCGGTGTCCCCCGGCACGATTCCGTACTCGTCACGCAGGTAGCCGATGCGTGCCAGCGCGTTGGCGTGGGTGGCCACTACGCCCTTGGGACGCCCTGTCGAACCGGACGTGTAGACGACGTACGCGGCGCTGTCGCGGTGGATCTCGGCCGGGACGGACACGGACGGCGGCGGTTCGGTGTCGTCGCTGTCGTCGGTGTCGATCAGGAGCACCTTGCCCGCGAATCCGTTCAGCGCGCGTTCGGCGGTCGTGGTGTCGGTGAGCACGAGCCGGGTGCCGGTGTCGTCGAGGATGAACGACACCCGGTCCCCCGGCTGTCGTCCGTCGATCGGCACGAACGCCGCTCCGGTCTTCGCCACCGCGAGCGCGCAGATCACCGCTTCCGGGCCGCGCGGCAGGCAGATCCCGACGAAGGTCTCCGGAGCGGCGCCGTTCCGCCGGAGCCGCCGGGCCAGCGCGTTCGCCCGATGCTCGACCTCCGCGTAGGTCAGTTCACCGGCCCCGGCCAGCGCGACGACGTCGGGCCGGAGGGCGGCCTGCTCTTCGAAGAGCTGGTGCAATCCGGTCACGCCCGCGGGCACGCGGCTGGTGCGGTCCGCGTTGCGGCCGTTCACCAGGCCTTCGTGCTCCGCTTCGGAAAGCAGGGACAGGTCGGAGAGCCGGGCCTTCGGATCGGCGATGACTGCCGAGAAGAGGCGCCGCACATGCTCGCCCAGCCGGCGCATGCGTCCGGCGTCGAACAGCGCGGTGCTGTACCGGATACCGGCCAGCAGACCGCCGGGTGTGTCGGCGAAGGCCAGGGTCAGGTCGAACTTCGCCTGCCCCGTGGTGAATCCGTACTCCTCGGCGTGCACGCCGGGAAGCTCCCAGCCGGCGGAAGGGACGTTGTTGACCGACAGCATGACCTGGAACAGCGGTGTCCTGGCGAGATCACGCTCGGGCTGGAGTTCCTCGACGAGCCGCTCGAAGGGCAGATCCTGGTGCTCGTAGGCGCCCATCGTCACCTCGCGGACCCGGTCGAGCAGGTCGACGAACCGGGGATCGCCGCCGAGGTCGGTGCGCAGCACCAGGGTGTTGACGAAGAAGCCGATCAGTCCTTCGACTTCCCGGCGGTTGCGGCCGGCGATCGGGGTGCCGACGGCGACGTCGGTCTGGCGCGTGTAGCGGCTGAGGACCAGCTGGACGCAGGCGAGGACGACCATGAACAACGTCGTCCGGCGCTCCCTGGCGAGCCCGCGCAGACCCGCGGCGATCTCGGCGGGCATGACCAGTTCCAGTGCGGCGCCCTCCGTCGCGCGGACAGCGGCGCGCGGACGGTCCGTCGGCAATTGCAGCGCGGGGATACCGGCGAGTTTGTCCCGCCAGTAGCCGAGTTGCTCCTCCAGCACTTCGCCGCGTAGCCAGTTCCGTTGCCAGACGGCGAAATCCGCGTACCGGACCGCCGGGGCCGGGGTTTCGTGCCCCGCGCCGCGCAGCGCGGCCCGGTACCCCTCGCCGAGTTCGCCGACCAGGTTCCGCGCGGACCAGGCGTCCATCGCGATGTGGTGGGTGGCGAACAGCAGCACGTGTTCGTGCTCCGCGGCCCGGAACAACGCGGCTCGCCACAACGGCCCGGTCGCCAGATCGAACGGGTCGCGGGCCAGCGCACCGACAGCGCTGTCCAGCGCATCGGGGTCGACGTCGACCACCGGAAGCGAGACCGGCCCGGCGGGGTGGATCCGTTGTCTGGGCTCGGTTCCCTCGGTGACGAACGTCGTCCGGAGCATCTCGTGCCGCGCGACCACCCCGCCGAGCGCGGTTTCCAGCGCGGCGACGTCGAGTTCGCCGGTGAGGCGCCAGGCCAGTGGGACGATGTACTCGGTACTGCCCGGTTCGAGCTGATCGAGGAACCAGAGCCGCTGCTGTGCGAAGGACAACGGGAACACGTCCCCGTCGACGCGTTCGATGGCCGGGATCGCCCGGCCGGTCCGCCGTTCGTCGAGCAGCCACGCCAGTTCGGCGACCGTGGGGAAGGTGAACAGGGCGCGCAGCGGCACCTCGGTACCGCCGAGCCTGCTCAGCCTGGACACCACCTGGGTGGCCAGCAGCGAATGCCCGCCGAGTGCGAAGAAATCGTCGAGCACCCCGATTTCGTCGATCCCGAGCACTTCGGACCAGACGTCGGCGACCAGTTCCTCGGTCGGGGTCCGTGGCCGGACCGGGCCCGCGGCGAGGCCGGGACGGGCGCCGTCGGGTGCGGGCAGCGCGCGCCGGTCCACTTTGCCGTTCCCCGACAACGGAAGTGCCGGAAGGAACACGAAAGCCGCGGGCACCATGTAGCCGGGCAGCACCGCTTCGACCCACTCGCGGACCTCGGGCTCGGCGAGTCCGCCGTCCGCGACGAGGTAGGCGACCAGCCTGCGGTCCCCCGGTGTGTCCTCGCGCGCGACGACCACCGCTTCGGAGACGCCCTCGAGCACCAGCAACCGCGCTTCGATCTCACCGAGTTCGACCCGGTAGCCGCGGATCTTCACCTGATGGTCGGTGCGGCCGAGGAACTCGAGGTCACCGTCGGGACGGAACCTGGCCAGATCCCCGGTGCGGTAAAGCCTGCCGGCGCCGAAGGGATCGGGCACGAATCGCTCCGCGGTGATGCCCGGCCGTCCGAGGTAACCGCGGGCGACGCCGTCACCGCCGATGCAGAGTTCGCCGACGACGCCGGCAGGCACCGGGTTCAGCGCTTCGTCGAGCACGTACATCCGGGTGTTCGCGATCGGGCGCCCGATGGGCACCGGCACCGAGGGGTCGAACCGCTCGTCCGCGACGTAGATCGAACAGCCGACGACGGTCTCGGTCGGGCCGTACTCGTTGATCACCCGTGACTTGGGGGCGATCCGCTGCCACGCCGCGAGCGTCTCCGGTTTGACCTCGTCGGCGCCGACCACGTAGGTGCGGACGGAATCGAGCTGCTCGTCCTCGCCGATCATGCCGCGCAGGAGGTCGAGGTGCCCGGGGGTGATCTTGAGCAGGCTGAAATCCCCGGGTTCGGCCAGCACCCGCTTCAGGGAGTCGTGGCTGCGGTCTGGCGAGAGCAGGGTGACGTCCTTGCCGCCGATGAGCGGCAGGAAGAAGTTGGGCATCGAGAGGTCGAACGCGATCGAGCCGAGCATGGGCGCGCCGGACTCGCCGGCCAGCCCGTAGCCTTCGATCCCCCACCACAGGTAGTTGACCAGGCCCTGGTGCGCCACCAGCACGCCCTTGGGGCGGCCGGTGGAGCCGGAGGTGTACATGACGTAGGCGAGGTTGTCCGCCCGGACCGGCGTATCGGGGTTTCCCGTCGGCAGCCGCGCGGCCACCGAGACCTCCGCGTCGAGCAGGATGGTCCGGTCCGCGTACTCCGCCGGCACGTTCGAGAGTGTTTCCTGCTCGACGATCACCCGCTCCGCACCGGTGTCGTCCAGCATGAACCGCAGCCGCTCGGCCGGATATCCCGGATCCAGCGGCACGTAGGCGGCGCCCGCCTTGAGGATGCCGAAGATCCCCACCAGCGCCCGCACCGACGGGCCGGCGCAGATCCCGATCCGCTGCTCGGGCCCGGCCCCGAGGGCGCGCAGGTGCCGGGCCAGCCGGTTGGCCCGCTCGTTCAGGTCGCGGTAGGTCAGGCGCGTGCCGTCGGTGTCCACCACGGCGACCGCGTCGGGCTGCCGGGCCGCGCACGCTTCGAACAGCTCGTGCACGCAGCGGTCACGCGGATACTCGGCCGCGGTGTCGTTCCATTCGGACACGATCCGCCGCCGCTCCCCGGCGGTGAGGATGCCGACGTCCCCCACCGCGGCCGCGGGATCGGCCGAGAGACCGAGCAACAGCGTCCGCAGATGCCCGGCGAGCAGATCCGCGCGGTCACGGTCGAACCGCGAGCGGTCGTAGGTGATCTCCATGCGCAGCAGGTCGCGGACCGCCGCGACGACGCTGAGGGGGTAGCCGTTCCGTTCGCGGGCGCCCATCGGGACGAGCTCCAGCCCGTCGGCGGGCTGATCCTCGGCGGCCGCGGCGGGATAGTTCTCGAACACGAGCAGGGTCTCGAACAACGGAGTTCCCTGCGGCACCCCGCTGCTGCTCTGCGCGAGCACCAGGGGCGTGTAGTCGTACTGGCGCAAGGCCAGCTGAGCTTCCTGTACCGACCTCAGCCACGCGCCGACCGGCCGCGCCCGCTCGACGCGGACCCGCAGCGGCAGCGTGTTGATCATGAGCCCGACCATGGACTCGACCCGCTCGGCTTCGGGTGGCCGGGTGCTCATGGTCGCGCCGAACACCACATCGCGCTCACCGGTGTAGCGAGACAGCAGCAGGGCCCACGCCCCTTGCAGGACGGTGTTGACGGTGATCCGCTGCGTCCTGGCGAACTCCCGCAACCGTGCCGACTCCTCGGCGTCGAGTTCGAGTTCGACCGTGGCGAAGCCGTCATCGGTGCCCGGCCGATCCGCGGTGATCTTCGTCGGGGCGCTGAAATCCGCCAGCTCCGCCTTCCAGTACCGCTCGGCTGCGGCGGTGTCCTGCGCGGCGAGCCAGCGCAGGAACGAGCTGTACTTCGGCGCGGGCTCCAAAGTGGACGGACGGCCTCGGACGGCGGCGCGGTAGTACGTCATGAGATCGCGCAGCACCAGCCGGACGCTCCAGCCGTCCAGCAGGACGTGGTGGAAGCTGAGCACCATCAGGTGTTCCCTCGCCGCCACGCGGAACAGCGTCACCCGCAGCAGCGGTGCCTCGGCCAGTGCGATCCCCTGGCGCCGGTCCCGCTCGAGCCACTCGTCGAGCCGCTCCGCCCGCGCGAAGCCGTCCCCGGACCAGTCGAGCACCGTGAAGGGCACCCGGACCGTCCGCTCGATCAGCTGAAGCGGACGGTCGACGCCCTGCCAGAGCAGCCGGGCGCGCAGCGCGCTGTGCCGTGCCACCACTTGCTGCCACGCCTTCTCGAGCGCGGCCTCCTCGAGCGGTCCGTCGAACCGGTACAGCAACTGCTCGAAGTCGACGCCGCTGCCGGGGTCGAGCAGGGTATGGAACAGCATTCCCTCCTGCATGGGCGACAGCGGCAGAATGTCTTCGAGGGGCGAGGACTCCATCAGACGTCCCTTCGGTAGCCGTGGATGATCATGTCGAGGGTCTGCTGATCGAGACCGGCGAGCGGGAAGTCCGCGGGCACCGCGCCGGTGGTGCCCGGTGCGGTGCAGTGGGCGATGACCGCGCCGAGTTCGGCGATGAACGCGTCGGCGAGCCTGGCCACGGTTTCCGCGCGGTGGAGGTTGCGGGAGTAGCCGAAGCTGATCCGGAAGACGCCGCCGCTGACTTCGGAATTGAGCTCCAGCACATGGGATCGCCGCCCGCTGGCGGCCTGTCCCCTCCCGCGTGCTTCCTCGGCACCGCCGAACGTGCGGTCCGCCGCGAGCACGTTGTCGAACTGCCCGAGGTAGTTGAAGAGGATCTGCCCGCCCGAATCCGTGAGCCCCGCCCCGTCGGGTGCGAGGTGGCGCAGGATTCCGTGACCGACGCCGTTGCGCGGAATCTCGCGCAGCGTCTGCTTGGTTTCCTTGAGCACTCCGGCGATCCCCGCGTCGTCGTCGGTCGTGAGGGTCACCGGGTAGATCGAGGTGAACCAGCCGACGGTCCTGGACAGGTCCACCCCCGGCAGGATGTCTTCGCGGCCGTGCCCCTCCAGATCGATGACGACGTCCGAGGCACTGACGTGCGGCCGGATCGCCAGCGCCAAAGCCGTCAACAGCACGTCGTTGATCTGCGTCCGGTACGCGGCGGGCACGTCGACGAGCAGCGCGCGGGTCGCTTCCGCGCTCAATTCACGCGAGATCCGCGCCGCCGACTCGACGGTGTTGTCGCCACCGCGGTGATCGACGGCCACCGCGGCCCCCGATCCCGCGGTCTTCCGCCAGAAGGCGCCTTCGTCGGCCGCGGCGGGCGAAAGCGCGTACTCCGGCAGCATCCTGGCCCACTGCAGGAACGACGTCGTCTTGGCGGGCAATGCGATCGGCTGCCCGGCACGCACCTGGCGATAGCCGGTCTCCAGGTCTTCGAGCAGCACTCGCCAGGAGACCCCGTCCACCACCAGGTGATGCGCCACGAGCAGCAGCCGCCGCCCGCGGGTGCCGAGATCGGCGAGGAGCGCGCGGAAGACCGGACCGCTTCCGATGTCGAGGCTCGCCTGCAGCCGATCCGCCTCGGCGGTGAGCGCGGCCTCGTCCGCGCATCGCACCGTCAACAAAGGATCGGCGGGCGCGCAGGGCACACCGGGCTGCGTCCAGCTGTCCGTACCGGGAGCGAACCGCGCGCGCAGGACGTCGTGGTGCTCGACGAGCTTGCCGAGCACCACCGCGAGATCCCGCTCGGTCGCTTCCCGGGGCACGGTGACCATGACCGACTGGTTGTAGTGATCGGGATCGGGCGGGTTTCCGGCGAAGAACCAGCGCTGGATGGGCGTGAGTGGCGCGTCTCCGGTCACCACCCCCTGCTCCGCGCGCACGACCGGTGCCGTCTCGGCGGCCGCCGCCAGCGCCGCGATGGTCTGGTGCTCGAACACCATGCGCGGGGTGATCCGGACACCGCCCGCCACGGCCCTGGCGACGATCTGGATGCTGAGGATCGAGTCCCCGCCGAGGTCGAAGAAGTTGTCGAACACCCCGGCCCGGTCGAGGCCGAGGACCTGGGCCCAGACGTCGGCCAGCAGCTTCTCCGTCGCCGAGCGCGGCTCGGCGAAGCCTGCCGCGAGGTCGGGCCGGGACGTGTCGGGAGCGGGCAGTGCGCGGCGGTCGACCTTGCCGGTCGAGGTCAGCGGCAAGGCGGGCAGGAAGACGAAAGCCGAGGGCACCATGTAGCCGGGCAGGGTCCGCTCCAGCCACGCGCGCAGGTCCGAGACCGACGGCGTCCGGCCGGCGGGCACCACGTAACCGACCAGGCGGCGCTCACCGGGCTTGTCCTCCCGCGCCGCCACCACGGCCGCGGCGACGTCGCCGGACTCGATCAGCCTCGCCTCGATCTCGCCGAGCTCGATCCGGAACCCGCGGATCTTGACCTGGTGATCGGACCGGCCGAGGTAGTCCAGGACCCCGCTCGCCGACCACCGGCCGACGTCGCCGGTCCGGTAGAGCCTGCCCGCGCCGAAGGGATCCGGGACGAACCGCTCCGCGGTCAGCCCCGGGCGGCCGAGGTAGCCTCGCGCCACCCCGGCGCCACCGACATACAGTTCCCCCGGCACGCCGATCGGGCAGGGCGCCATGTCCGCGTCCAGCACGTACGTGCGCAGGTCGGCCAGCGGCCTGCCGATCGGGCTGGCCGCGGCGTCACCGCCGGTCGTCGCGGACAGCACGAGCGACGTCGTGTGCACCGTCGTCTCGGTGATGCCGTACATGTTGACCAACGTGACGTCCCTGGCCCGGTCGTCGGAGTACCACGGCTCGAGCATCGTCAGGTCGAGTGCCTCGCCGCCGAACACGACGAACCGGAGCCTGCCGGGACCGCGGGCGATCACCGGCGCCATCAGCGTCCGGAACGAAGTCGGGGTCTGGCTTAGGATGGTCACTCCCCGCTCGGCGATGACTCCGGCCAGCCGTCCGGGATCGCGTGCCACCGCGTTCGAGACGATCACCGTCTGCCCGCCGGTGGTCAGCGCGCCCCAGATCTCCCAGACGGAGAAGTCGAACGCGTAGCTGTGCGTCGACAACCACACCTGGTGCTCGTCGAACGGGAAGGTCTCCCGTGTCGCGTCGAAGAGGCGGCACGCGTTGGCGTGGCTGACCTGTACTCCCTTGGGTTTGCCGGTGGAGCCCGAGGTGTGGATGACATAGGCGAGGTTCCCCGGGCTCATGACCGGCCGCGGATCGGTGTCCGGCCGGGCCGCCAGTACCGGGGCGAGCCCGGAGTCGTCGAGGTTCACCACCTCGCTCGCCCAGTCCCCCTCAGCCGTGCCGGAATCGGCGATGACGAGTTCGGCACGCGTGTCGCCGAGGATGAACGCGAGGCGTTCGGCCGGGTAGGCGGGATCGAGCGGCAGGTACCCGGCGCCGGACTTGAGCACGGCGAGCAGGCTGACCACGGTCCGGACCGACCGCGGCAGGCACACCCCGACGAGCCGTTCCGGACCGGCGCCGAGCGCGCGCAGGTGATGGGCGAGCCGGTTCGCCCGCCGGTTCAGCTCGCCGTAGGTCAGCGTCGCGCCGTCGGTGTCGGTGACCGCGACGGCGTCCGGGCGCTCGGCGGCGTGGCGCTCGACGAGCTCGTGGATCAGCTGGGGTCCGCTCGGCAGCGCGTCGCCCGCGTTCCACTCGTGGACGACCTTGGCGTGTTCCCGCTCGGTGAGCAACGGCAGTTCCGACAGCGGTGTGCCCGGGTCCTCGGCGACGGCACCCAGCAGCCGCTGGATGTGCTCGCCCAGCCGGGTCACCCGGCCGGCGTCGAACAATGCCGTGCTGTAACGGATGACGCCGGTCAGCCCGTCCTCGGTGTCGGTGAACGCGAAGGTGAGGTCGAACTTCGCGTGACGAGCGCCGAGCGGGAACTCTGTGACCTCGACGCCGGGAAGCGACCACTCCCCCGGTGGCGTGTTGTCGACGGTGAGCATGACCTGGAACAGCGGCGTGCGGGCCAGGTCGCGATCGGGCCGCAGCTCGTCCACCAGCCGTTCGAACGGCAGGTCCTGGTGTTCGTAGGCGTCGAGGGTGACCGTGCGGACGCGTTCGAGAAGCTCCGCGAAGGACGGGTCACCCGCCAGATCCGTGCGCAGGACGAGGGTGTTGACGAAGAACCCGATCAGGCCCTCGACCTCGGCGCGGTTGCGGCCGGCGATCGGCGTCCCGATCGCCACGTCGTGCTGTCCCGCGTGCCTGCCGAGCACGGTCTGGACCGCGGCGAGGACCACCATGAAGAACGTCACCCGCTGGTCCCGCGCCAGATCCCGCAGTCCGGCGGCGACCTCGGCGGGCACGGTGAACTCGACCGCGGCGCCGTCGTTCGAGCGGACCGTCTCCCGTGGACGGTCGGTGGGCAGCTCCAGCGCCGGGACGCCGGCCAGCTGATCGCGCCAGTACCCGAGCTGCCGCTCCAGCACCGGCCGGGTCAGCCAGTTTCGTTGCCAGGCGGCGAAATCCGCGTACTGCGTGGTGATCGGCGGAAGCTCCGCGGCTTCCTCGCGGTAGTGGTGACTCAGCTCGCGCACGAGCACGCTGGACGACCAGGCGTCGGCGACGACGTGGTGCATGGCGAGGACGAACACGTGCTCCCGCGGTCCGGTCCGCACGACCGCGGCGCGCCACAAAGGACCTTCTCCGAGATCGAAGGGCCGGTAGACGAATTCGGCGACAACCTGATCGACCGGCCGGTCGCCCGGCTCGATGACCGGCATCGTCACCGGCTGGCCGGTGACGATGCGCTGGGACGGCTTGCCCTCGACGGTCGGGAACGACGTCCGCAGTACCTCGTGCCGCGCCACGGTCCTGGCCAAGGCCGTTTCCAGCGCGACCACCTCGATGTCCCCGGTCAGCCGCCACGCCATCGGCGCGACGTATTCGGTGCTGCCGGGCTCGAACTGGTCGAGGAACCACAATCGTTGCTGCGCGAAGGAAAGCGGGAGTTCCGCCGTGCGATCCGCGCGCGGGATCGGGCTCAGCACGGCGCCGTCACCCGCACCGGACAGCCGCCGCGCCAGTCCCGCCACCGTCGGTGCTTCGAACAGCAGCCTGAGCGGGACCTCGCGGCCGCTGGTCTGGGCCAGCCGGGACACGACCTGGGTGGCGAGCAGGGAATGACCGCCCAGCGCGAAAAAGTCGTCGAAGACCCCGACCACGTCGACACCGAGGACGTCGCGCCAGATGTCGGCGACGAGTTCCTCCAGCAGGCCACGCGGCAGGACCGGGCCGTCGTCGCCGAGGTCGGGCCGCGCGCTGTCCGGAGCGGGCAACGCGCGCCGGTCCACCTTTCCGCTGCCCGACAGCGGCAAGGCGGGCAGCACCACGAACGCGGAGGGGAGCAGGTAGCCGGGCAGGGATTCCGCCAGGTGCGCGCGAAGCACCGGCAGCTGGGGCGATTCCGCCGCAGGCACGAGGTAGGCCACGAGCCTGCGGTCGCCGGGGGTGTCCTCTCTGGCGATCACCACCGCCTCGGCGACACCCGGCTGCTCCAGCAGCTTCGCCTCGATCTCGCCGAGTTCGACGCGGTGGCCGCGGATCTTCACCTGGAAGTCGGTGCGCCCCAGGTATTCGAGATGTCCCGCCGCCGACCAGCGGCAGGCGTCCCCGGTCCGGTAGAGCCGCCCAGGGCCGAGGGGATTCGGGACGAACCGCTCCGCGGTCTGCCTTGGCCCGCCTCGATATCCGCGAGCCACGCCGGCGCCGCCGACGTACAGTTCCCCCGCGACGCCGAGGGGACACGGCGACATCGCCGAGTCGAGTACGTAGGCCTGTGTCCCGGCGATCGGCAGTCCTATCGGGACACTTCCCTCGCCTGCGGCGGCCGCCGCGGGCACCGTGTGCACGCAGCAGCCGACCACCGTCTCGGTCGGCCCGTATTCGTTCACCAGGTATCCGCCCGGCGGCAACGCGGCGAGTACGCCGGCGGCCGCGGCCCACGGCAGGTCTTCACCACCGACGACGACGGCGGGCGGGAAGGCGGCGCCGTCGAGCATCCTGAGGTGGGTCGGGGTCAGCTTGATCAGGGCGGTGCCGGGCGCGGGCAGCAGCCCGGCCGGATCGGCGTTCTCCTCGGTCAGCCGCACGGCGCGGCCGTTCAGGAGCGGCAGGAAGACCGAGGTGACGGTCATGTCGAAGGCGAGCGACGAATGCAGGACCGCGCCACCGTCACCGGGGAACGCGTAGCTCGCGCGGGCCCAGGCGAGGTAGTTCGTCAGCCCCCGGTGGGTGATCTCGACTCCCTTGGGCGTCCCGGTGGAGCCGGAGGTGTAGATGACGTACGCGAGGCCGTCCCGGTGGACGGCGGGCTCCCCGGCGAAACCGTGGTGGCCCGTGATGGCGCTGTCGTCGACGTCGACGAGCTGAGCACGGATCCGGGTACCGAGCCCGGCCGCGTGCGTCGTGTCCGTGAGCACGATCTCCGCTCGCGCGTCCTCGATCATGAAGGCGAGGCGTTCCACGGGATGCCGTGGGTCCAGCGGCAGATAGGCGGCTCCGGCGCGCAGCACGGCGAGCAGGGCCACGATCGCCTCGGGCCGGCGCGGCAGGCAGATCCCGACGACCACCTCCGGTCCGGCGCCACGGTCCCGCAGGTAACCCGCGAGGCCGTCGACGCGGCTCGCCAGCTCACGGAAGCTCAGTGTGCCGCCGTCGGCGGCGCGCACCGCCACGGCGTCCGGCCGCTGTTCCGCGTGCCGCGAGATCAGCCGGTGGATCCATCCCGGCCGCTCGGCCGTTTCCCGGCGTTCGGCCGGCCCGGCGCTCCACTGCTCGACGACCGTCCTGCGTTCGTCCGCGGTGAGCAGCGGGAGTTCGGAAAGCCGGGCACCGGGATCCGCCACGACGCCGGCGAAGAACGTCCGCAGATGATCGCCGAGCCGCTCGATCCGGCTTTCGTCGAAGAGCGCGGCGCGGTACATGATGACGCCGGAGAACTCCTCGGCGTTGTCGGTGAACGCCAGTGCCAGGTCGAACTTGGCGCGGTGGGTGGACAACGGGTGGTCGAGTGCCCTCAGGCCGGGCAGCCGCAGCCGCAGCGGTGGGGTGTTGTTCACCGAAAGCGAGACCTGGAACAGCGGCGTCCTGGTGAGGTCCCGGTCCGGGCGCAGTTCCTCGACGAGCCGTTCGAACGGCAGATCCTGGTGTTCGTACGCGCTCAGCGTGGTGTCGCGCACCCTGGCGAGCAGATCGGTGAACGCGGGGTCCCCGCCGACGTCGGTCCGCAGGACGAGGGTGTTGACGAACATGCCGACGAGCGGTTCGGTTTCCGGCCGGGCGCGCCGGGCGACCGGGGTGCCGACGGCGATGTCGTCCTGGCCGGTGTAGCGCGCGAGCACGGACTGCAGGCCGGCGAGGACGACCATGAACAACGTCGTGCCCTCGGCTCGGGCGAGTTCGCGTAGTCCGGTGGCGACCCGGGCAGGCAGCGTGAAGTCGAGTGCGGCGCCGTCGGAGGCGGCCGGGGCCGTGCGGGGCCGGTCGGTGGGAAGTTCCAGCGGGGCGAGACCGGCGAGCTGGTCGCGCCAGTACGCCAGCGGTCCGTCCAATGTGGACCCGCTCAGCCGCCGGCGTTCCCACCTGGCGACGTCGGTGTACTGGATCGGCAGATCCGCCAGCGCCGGCTCGCGTCCTTCGACGACGGCCTGGTAAGCCCGGCTCACCTCGTCGACGAGGATGGCGGCCGACCACGCGTCCGCCACGATGTGATGGATCGTCAAGGCGAACACCGAATGCCGGGGTCCGGTCCGGATCAGCCGCGCGCGCCAGATCGGACCGGTGCTCAGGTCGAACGGTTCAGCCACGAAAGCGGTCAGCAGTGCGCCGAGCTCACCGTCGCGTGCGTCGAGCACGGTGAACGGCACCGGTCCCGGCGGCGAGACGATCTGGGCGGGCTCGCCGTCCACCGTGGTGAAGGTGGTCCGAAGGGTCTGGTGGCGCGTCGCCACCTCGGTCAACGCGGTCCGCAGCGCACCGGCGTCGACCACCCCGGACAGCTCCCAGCCCAGCGGAATGACGTACTCGGTGCTGCCGGGCTCGAGCTGATCGAGGAACCACAACCGCTGCTGCGCGAAGGAAAGCGGTGCCGGGCCGTGAAGCTCGGTTCGCGTGACAGGCTCTTCGAAGGCGGGCTCGTCCGCCTCGGCGGGTGCTGTGTCGTCGACCAGCGCCGCCAGCGCCCCGACCGTGCGTGCCTCGAAGAAAGTACGCAGGGGCAACGCGAACCCGTGCCTGGTCCGCAGCCGGGCCACCACGTGTGCGGCGAGCAGGGAATGACCGCCCAGCGCGAAGAAGTCGTCGAGGACGCCGACCTCGTCGATGCCGAGCACCTCCCGCCAGACGTCGGCGATGGCCGTCTCGGCCGCCGTCCGCGGCCGTACGAGGTCTTCGCCGAGTTCCGGCCGCTCGGATCCGGGAGCGGGCAGGGCGTTGCGGTCGACCTTGCCGTTCGCGGTCAGCGGCAGGACGGGAAGCGCCACGAAGACCGACGGCACCAACTCGGCGGGCAGCACCCGCTCCAGCTCGGCACGCAGCCAGGAGGTCGGGGGCGGCTCGCCGGGCGACGTGAAGTAGCCGACCAGCCGCTGGTCGCCGGGGACGTCCTCGCGGACGGCGACCACGGCGTCGGTGACCGGGCCGAGGTCGCGCAGCACCGCCTCGATCTCCCCCGGTTCGACGCGCAGTCCCCGGATCTTGAGCTGGTTGTCGACGCGTCCGAGATGTTCGACGGTGCGGGCCGGCGACCAGCGGCAGCGATCACCGGTGCGGTAGAGCCGGTCGCCGCCGAACGGATCGGGCACGAAGCGCTCGGCCGTCAGCCCCGGCCGGCCCAGATACCCGCGAGCGACGCCGGGACCACCGATGTACAGCTCGCCGGGCACACCGATCGGACACGGATTCAGTGCCTCGTCGAGGATGTACAAGGTGGTGTCGCCCGCCGGGGAACCGACGTCGTAGCGCCACGACGATCCGGCCCCGGCGGGCACGCGCACCCGCGTGGCGGTCATCGTGGTCTCGGTCGGGCCGAACTGGTTGACCACCTTCCCGGCGAGCCACGAGCCCGCCAGACGCTCGGCGTGCAACCGCTCGCCGCTGCACAGCACCAGCCGGACGGCGGCCGGCTCGGCCGACTCGACCGGGTGGGCGGCGAGTTCGTAGAGCACCGTCGGCACCACGCTCGCGAGCACCGTGATCCGCGCCGAGGCGAGCAGACCCACCACACCGGCCGGGTCCTTCGCCGCTTCCGGCTCGGCCAGCACCAGCCGTGCCCCGGCGGTCAGCGCACCGAAGATCTCGCGCGCCGAGGCGTCGAAACCGAGACCGGCGAGCCCGAGGACGACGTCGGCCTGGTCCAGGTCGTAGTCGTCGCGGAGA
This sequence comes from Amycolatopsis sp. NPDC059021, assembly GCF_042739895.1. NCBI lineage: Bacteria > Bacillati > Actinomycetota > Actinomycetes > Pseudonocardiales > Pseudonocardiaceae > Amycolatopsis > Amycolatopsis sp. NPDC059021. The sequence goes on along the minus strand of NZ_JBHYIQ010000001.1, from coordinate 27,741 downwards.
TGCCGGATCCTGGTCGACACCGCCGCATGAGTGGCCACGACACCCTTCGGTCGTCCGGTCGAACCCGACGTGTACGCGACGTACGCGATACCCAGCGGATGGACCGGCAGACCCAGGTCGTGCGCGGCATGGCGGGCGATCGCCGGGTCGTGCGGATCCACCCGCTGTCCGGCGAATCCCGGCGGGAGACCGGCCGCGTGGTCCCGGTCGGTGAGCACCAGCTCGATCCCGCTGTCGGCGAACAGGAACGCGAGCCGGTCCGGCGGGTATGCGGGGTCGAGGGCGACATAGCCGAGGCCTGCCTTGAGCGCGGCGAGGATGCCCACGATCGCCTCGGTCGAACGCGGCAGGAAAATGCCCAGCGGTGCGCCGGTTCCCGCTCCCGCCTCGATCAGATGCCGCGCCAGCCGGTTGGCCCTGGCGTTGAGTTCGCCGTAGCCGAGGTTCTCGCCTGCCGGGCCGCTGAGCGCGATCGCGTCAGGAGAGTCCTTGGCGTGCTTCTCGAAACACGCGTGAAGCAGCTCCGGCCGCGGCGGATTTCTGTTGCCACGCAACAGTTCCTCGTGCTCGGCGTCGGTCAGCATGGGCAACTCGGACAGCCGGAGCCCTGGATCACGGACGACGGTGGCGAGGATCTGCTGCAGATGCCCGCACATGCGGGTCATCCGCGCCTTGTCGAACAACTCCGTCCGATAGCGCACTGAACCGGACAGGCCACCGGCGCCCTCGACGAAGCCGACCGTCAGGTCGAACTTCGAATGCAGGAACTCGACCGGGAACGCTTCGACGCCGAGCCCGTCCAGCGCCAGGTCGTCGAAGGAGGTGTTCAGCACGAGCAACGCCTGGATCAGCGGGGTGCGGGTCAGGTCCCGCTCCGGGTGCAGTTCCTCGACCAGCCGCTCGAACGGCAGATCCTGGTTTTCGTAGGCGTCGATGGCCACTTCGCGAACCCGGATCAGCAACTCGGCGAACGTCGGGTCACCGGACAGGTCGGTCCTCAACACGAGGGTGTTGACGAAGAATCCGATGAGCGCCTCGGCGTCTTCACGGCCTCGGCTGGCGATCGAGGTGCCGACCGCGACGTCGTCCTGCCCGCAGTAGCGGCCGAGCACCACCTGAACCGCCGCGAGCGCGATCATGAACAGGGTCACCCGGTGTTCCCTGGCCAGCCCGGCGAGTCCTTCGGCGACCTCCGGTGGCACGGTGAACTCGACGGCGGTGCCCTCGGCCGAGGAAAGCCCGCGACGCGGGCGGTCCGTCGGCAGGTCGAGCGGCCGGAGCCCGTCGAGCCGGCGGCGCCAACGGCCGAGCAGCCTGGTCACGGCCGGGCCGTCGAGCCATTCCCGTTGCCACCGCGCGAAATCCGGGTACTGCAGGGTCAGCTCCGGCAGGTCCGGTTCCCGCCCGGCCAGTGCCGCCCGGTAGCACTCGCCCAGCTCGTCCACCAGGTTCCGCGCCGACCAGGCGTCCATCACGATGTGGTGCGCGGCGAAGACGAACACGTGCTCGCGCCCGGTCACCCGGATCAGGCCCGCACGCCACAGCGGCCCGCGGCCGAGGTCGAACGCCCCGGCCGCGAAATCCGCCACCACCTTGCCGAGATCCGCTCCCCCAGCGTCGAAGACCGGCAGGCGGGACGGTTCCGCCGCCATGACGAGCTGCGCGGGTTCACCGTCTTCGGCGACGAAACGGACGCGGAGCACCGCGTGACGGGCCACCACCCTGGTGACCGCGTCTTCGAGCGCGGAGACGACGAGATCGCCGGTCAGCCGCCACGCGAACGGCACGACGTACTCGGCGCTCCCCGGCTCGAGCTGATCCAGAAACCACAGCCGCTGCTGCGAAAAGGACAGCGGCATGGGCCGCAGTTCGCCGGACATCGACATCCTCCGAAACGTGACGGTCAGGAACGGGCGGGGTGCGGGACGGCACCGGTGAGCTGGCGGAACTCGGCTGGCTCGACGTTCCCGCCGCTCACCACGGCGACCGTGCCCCCGGTGCGGGGCAGGGCGCGTGCGGCGGCGAAGGCCAGCGCCCCGGTCGGCTCGACGGTCATGCCGAGCAGGGCGAGCTCCCGCATCGCCGCGCGGACGTCGTCCTCGCCGACCTCGACGACGTCGTCGACCAGGCGCTGGATCAAGGGAAAGGTGAACTCTCCCGGGGACTGGGCGAGCACGCCGTCGCAGATGGAGACCGGCGGATCGATCATGACGCGGCGGCCGGCCGCCAGCGAGAGCGCGGTGTCGTTGGCCGCCCGTGGCTCGGCCCCGATCACCCGGACCGGCCTGCCGGAGATCTCCACCGCGGTGGCCACACCGGCGAGCAGCCCGCCGCCGCCGACCGGGACGACGATGGTCGTGGCCCCGGCCACCTGCTCGAGGATCTCGAAGCCCACCGAAGCCTGACCGGCCACCACCAGCGGGTGATCGTAGGAGGACACGGCGACCGCGCCGGTCGCGGCCGCGATCTCGGTGACCCGGTCGCCCCTGGCGTTGTTCCCGCCGGGGCAGGTGACCACCCGCGCGCCCAGCCGCCGGATCCGGTCCTGTTTGAACGCGCTCGCCGCTTCGGTCATCACCACCGTGGCGCCGATCCCCAGCCGGGAGGCGGCCCACGCGGTGGCGATGCCGTGGTTCCCGGACGATCCGACGACGACCGCGTCCGGGGCGAGCGCGGTCAGCGCGTTGAGCGCGCCGCGCGCCTTGAACGAGCCGGTGGTCTGTTCGTTCTCGCACTTCAGGTGGATCTTCGCGGCCGGGGCGGTCAGGACCGGGGTACACCGGATCATCGGGCTGATGCGGTCGCGCGCCGCCAGGCACTGCACGGCGAACGGCCTTCTGAATGCACGCATACTTCCTCGGATGGGCCTCATGACGCGGGTCGGGATCAGCTCTCGGCGGCCTGTTTGTCCATGAAGGAGCGCAGGCTCAACGGCCGCATGTCGACCCAGACCCGCTCGATGTGCTCCAGACAGTCCTCTTTGGACCCACGGGTCCCGTCGGCCCGCCAGCCCTTCGGGATTTCCTTGCCCAGTCGCCAGATCGAGTACTGCTCTTCCTCGTTCACCACGACCTGGTACTCGAATTCGTGTTCGACGATGTCGTTCGGCATGGTTGCTCCTGTTTCCTCGGTTGCCCCGGCTCGTCAGGCGCGGAGCGCTGCGTGCAGAAGGACGTTGGCGCCCGCGACGAGATGTGTCGGCGCGGTGTACTCCTCTGGCGCGTGGCTGATTCCGCCACGGCTGGGCACGAAGATCATTCCGACCGGCGCGACGGCGGCGATCAGCTGCGCGTCGTGCCCGGCGCCGCTGGGCATCGCCATCGCGGGCAGTGCGAGGTCGGCGGCCGCCGCCTCGATCGCGGCGCGCAGCGGCGGCGCGGTCCGGACCGGCGCCGATCGCATGGTGGTGACGCACTCGATGCCGACCCCGGTCTCGCGCGCGATCCTCGCGGCCTCCTCGCGGAGCACCGCCTCGGCGACCTCCAGGCGGGCGGCGTCGAGATCCCGGATCTCGGCGGTCAACCGGGCCCTGCCCGGCACGACGTTCGCCTGGCCGGGCTCGACGCCGAGCTCACCAACGGTGCTGACCGCGCACAAGTTCCGCTCCGCTGAAAGCGCTTCGATCCGCAGCACCAGCTTCGCCGCGGCCACGAGGGCGTCCCGCCGCTGGTCCATCGGCGTGGTTCCCGCGTGGTTCTGCCTGCCGCGCACGTCGAACTCCACGATGGCGCGGCCGACGATGCCGGTCACCACACCGATCGGGACGCCGCGGGATTCGAGCACGGGTCCCTGTTCGATGTGCAGTTCGAGGTAGGCCCCGACCGCGCCGGGCGGCCAGACGGCGTCGCCGATCGCGTCCAGGTCGCCGCCGGCGCGTGCCAGCGGCTCACGAATCGAGTGGCCGGCGCGGTCGACAGTGGACGCGGCGGCGTCCAGTTGCCCGGTGACCGCCAGCGAACCCCAGAAGGGGCAAGGGAAACGTGCCCCCTCCTCGTTGGCGAACGCGACCACGACCGGGGCGTGCCGGGTCGGCAGGTCGTGCTCGGTCAAGGTCCGGAGGACCTCCAAGGCGGCGACGACTCCGTACGCACCGTCGAAGCGACCACCACGGCGGACCGTGTCGACGTGCGATCCCATGAGCACCACCGGATCGTCCGGAAGCGCTTTCCCGGGGTGGAGGAACAGGTTGCCCGCCTGATCCACGGTGCTGCCGAGTCCCGCGCGTCCGGCCGCCTCGCGCAGAAAGCGGCGCGCCGAATCCTCCTCGGCGGTGAACCCGAGCCGGGACAAGCCTCCCCCGGGATCGACACCGTAGGTGGCGAGTTCGTCGAGATCGGCCAGCATTCGCGTGCCGTTCACTCGCACGGCGAAGTGATTCAGGCCGAAATCCGCTACCGAACCGGCCGGCCCTGCCGATCGAAATGACATATGACAACCTCCCCCCGCTTGCGCGCCTTCGCACTCAACGCGGACATCCGGACATTCCGTGTGGTCTCGCCCCCTGGCCGACGAACGCGAAGACTCGCAGAACTCGTCGCGCTTCCCAACCATAACGTCAAATTCGGCGATCGAGGGGCGCATCAAAGGGCCGGAAGGTCTGCCCGAAGGGACGGGGCAATTACCGACAGAAATCCTCGTAAACCCTGCTACCGTCGAGCAGCGACGCAGGTCACCGTGACCATCATGAACCTGGGGAAATATACGAATGAACGAAACAGAAT
>NZ_JBHYIQ010000001.1:18585-22921 GCF_042739895.1 Amycolatopsis sp. NPDC059021 | reverse complement strand
CAGAAATCCTCGTAAACCCTGCTACCGTCGAGCAGCGACGCAGGTCACCGTGACCATCATGAACCTGGGGAAATATACGAATGAACGAAACAGAAGCCGCCGGGGTCGGGACGGACGTGAATCCCGGCTCGATCGGCGACACCGTCACAAACGCGTGGACCGAGGTACTCGGAAGCGCTCCCGGCGGACCGGAAACGAACTTCTTCGACTTCGGCGGGCACTCGATCGCCGCTATCCGGATGATTACCAGGCTACGCGGCAAATGGGACGCCGAGGTACCGATCAGGCTCATCTTCGAACATCCCGTGCTGGCCGATTTCATCGCGGCGGCACAGCGGTTCCTGGCGACGTCCGGGCCGCGGGAGCCGGCATGACCACCTTCGCCGTCGCCTACGACAGGGGTGCGGTCAACGCGGCCGAAATCGCGCTCAGCCTCGGCGTCCTCGGCGACCTGATCTTCGTCGGCTACGAAGCGGGCCCGGCGGGCCCGCTGCTGCCGCTACTGCGCGAACTGGGCGAAGTCCTCTTCCTCGACGACGGTCTCGAACCGGTGCTCACCCGGCTCGAAACCGCCGGAACCGATGCCGTGGTGACCTTCAGCGACACCATGATGCCGGTCGCCGCGCGGATCGCCGCGCGGCTCGGCCTCCGGTTCCACTCGACGTCGATCATGCCGCAGCTCACCGACAAGTTCCGGCAACGCGGCGAACTACGCGCACACGGAGTCGGCGACGTGCGGGCGCACCCGATCCAGCACCCCGGCGACTGGGCGGCCGCGGTGGCCGCGGTGGGCGTACCCGCCGTGCTCAAACCGTTGCGGGGACAAGGAAGCCGCGACACCCACCTGATCACCGATCCGGACGTGGGCGCACGGCTGAGCGCGGAACTGCTCGCGGCACCCGATCCGGTTCCCGGCCTTGTGCTCGAAGAGTTCCTGACCGGCCGCCCGAGCGAACCGTTCGGCGACTACGTCTCGGTCGAGAGCGTGACGACCCCACGCGGTGTCCGCCACCTCGCGGTGACCGGGAAGTTCCCGACTCTGCCGCCGTTCCGGGAAGTCGGCCAGTTCTGGCCGTCCCCCCTCACGGCCACGGAGGAGCGGGAAGTCATGGAGCTGACCGGGCAAGCGCTGTCCGCGCTCGGGGTGTCCATCGGCGTCAGCCACACCGAGATCAAGCTGACCACGACCGGTCCGCGGATCATCGAGGTGAACGGCCGGATGGGCGGGCACATCAACGATCTCGCCCGCCGGGCCCACGGCCTGGACATGGTCGAGCTGACCGGACGGCTGGCACTCGGCGCCGAGCCGCCGGACCCGCCGTCCCGGCCGGAACAGGTCTATTTCCAGTACAACTGCCCGGCGCCGACCGGTGCCTTCACCTTGCTGGAGACCTTGGGCGTCGACGACATCCGGCGCATACCGGGGATCACCGGCTACCGCCCGTACTTCGAGCCGGGCACCACGCTGCCGGCGTCGGTCATGACGAGGCCGCTCGACCTGATCAGCGGAGTCGCCGACGACCACGACGAGATGCTGGCGCGGCTGGCGCGGGTCCTCGACCGCTTGACGTTCGCGATCGACACCGGGAACGGACGGACGCTGGTCACCGCGGCGGAACTCGGCCGGGAGCCGATACCGGCGGTCTGAATCCGGCCCGCGACGGGAGTGACGAGGGGAAAGCACGTGCACGAAAACATGGTGATCTGCCTGCCGTTCGCCGGTGCGGGAGCGTCGTTCTTCCGGGCGTGGCAACCGTTGGCACCCGATTCGCTCCGCGTGGTCGCCGTCCAGCTGGCGGGGCGCGAGGAACGGTTCGTCGACGAGCCGCACGCGGACGTGGCGAGCGCCGTCGACGACGTCCTGCCCGCCGTCCTCGAGCAGATCGACGGCGCCGGCCGGATCGCGCTGTTCGGGCACAGCCTCGGCGCGGTACTCGCGTTCGAACTGGCCCGGCGCCTGGATCGGCTCGGCGGGCTACCGCTCGCCCGGCTGTTCGTGAGCGGCTCGCCAGGGCCGTGGAGCGGCAGGGTGAGCAGGGCGACCGGCTTGTCCGACGACGCGTTTCTGGCTCAGCTCCACCGATTCTCCGGTTACTCCCATCCGGCGCTCGACCATCCGGAGATGCGGGCGATGCTGCTGCCGATGCTGCGGGCCGACGTCGAGATGCACGAGAACTACCGTCCCGGGACCGACCGGCCGCTCCCGATCCCGGTGACCGCGCTGCGCGGGCAGGACGACGAACTGGTCAGCGCCGGGCAGGCCGGCCAGTGGGCGGACGCGAGCACGGCGGGCTTCCGGTCGGTCGAACTGCCCGGCGGCCACATGTACCTGGCGGATCAGGCCGGAGAGGTGCTGCGGCTGCTGGCGGGCGACCTGGCCGCGGTAGGAGAAGGCCGAGCATGAGACTGCCAGGAAAGGTCATCGTGGTCACCGGAGCCGCGCGTGGTGTCGGCCGCGCGTGTGCGACCGCCTTCGCGCGCGAAGGCGCGGATCTGGTGCTGCTGGACATCGCGGCGGATCTCGACGGCGTGCCGTATCCGCTGGGTTCGGCCAGTCAGCTGGCCCATACCGCCCAGCTGTGCCGGGAGCAGGGCGTCGCGGTGCGGACGCGGCACGTCGACGTGCGGAACCTGCCGGAGATCGAGGACGCCGCTGCCGAAGCCGTAGCGCGATTCGGGCGGATCGACGTGCTGGTCAACAACGCCGGGATCGCCGCGCCCTCGGGCAAGGCCGCGCACGAGATAGCCGAGCGCGAGTGGCAGCTGATGATCGACGTCGACCTGTCCGGCGCGTGGCGCGCCATCCGAGCGGTGGCGGGCGGGATGGCCCGCCGTCGCGCGGGCAGCATCGTCAACATAGCTTCGACCGCCGGGCTGGCCGGGTACCGGCACTTCGCCGGCTACGTCGCGGCCAAGCACGGGCTGATCGGGCTGACCAAGGCCGCCGCGCTCGACTACGCCCCGATGAAGGTGCGAGTCAACGCGCTGTGCCCGGGCTCCATCCGCGACGACGACGCCGTCGAGGGCCGGATGCTCTCGGAGATCGCCCGCTCGCTGGAGGTACCGGTCACCGAGCACGAGGAGACCTTCCTCCAGGCGCAACCGATGAACGCGCTGATCGAACCGGACGACGTCGCGGCCGCGGCCGTGTGGCTGGCCTCCGACGCGTCCCGGCAGGTGACCGGCAGCGTGCTGACCGTCGACGGCGGTTTCACCGCGCGATGACCCATCCACGATCCCCGAACATCGCCGTCCCCCAGGAGGTTTCCGTGTCCAGCCCGGCACCCCGGTCGCCCGCGCCACCGGCCGAGGACCGCGCGGCCGCACTGTGCCACGCACTGCGCGTGCGGCTTCCCGGCCCACCGGCGGACGCGGAGGACGTGTTCCGCACCGCCGCCACCGCCTGGTGGCCGGACAGCCCGCCCCGGCTGTGGCTGGATCCGGTCCCCGCGGTGGCGGGATCGCCGATGGGCGAACGCAGGCTCCGGTCCGAGCGGCTCAGGCCGATCGAGCAGGACGGCCCCGTCCTCCGCGCCGTCTGCCTCGTCTACTCGGACGGCCCGGCGGACCTCGTGCTCGTGGCACGCCGGTCCGTGCTGGACGCGACATCGTTGCGGCACATCGCCGACGTCGTCGCGGGGACCATCGCGGCCGCCGAGATCCAGCCACCCACTCTCCCGCCGATGTGCTCTGCCGACGGCGAAACGCTGGCGACAGACGGAGTTGCCGAGACCGGCTGGGCGACATCGGAGGCGGGGGCGGGTGACCGTACCGGCCAGGTCAGCGTGGTGCTGGGAGGCGAGCACCCCGACGCGATCCCGGCGCTGGCCGTTGCCGCGGGAATCGTGCTGGGCCGGTACACCGAAAAGGCGACGTCGCAAGTGCTGTTGTCCGGCGCGCCCGCGGACCGCCCCGCCAACACGCTCGGCTCCTTCGACGGCCTCTCGGCGCTGACTCTGGACCTCTCCGGCGAGACGAACCTCGGCGAGCTGGTCAGCCAGGTCGCCCAAGCGGCGCACGGCGACCCGGTGACGGCGAAAACCGAACCCGCCTTGGCGATCTTCGCGTCAGGCAACGACGTCCAGGGATACGACGTCCAGGAATACCTCGCCTGCCAAGCCCCGGTGTGCCCGTTGACGCTCGTCCCCCGCGGAACCGGCGATCGGCTGACCGTGGCCGTCCACCACCGGCTCCGGGAAATCGACCGGGCGTCGGCCACGCGGTTCGCCGCGCACCTCGCCCACGTTCACGCGCAGCTGCTCGCGAACGATCCCGCGCGCGATCCACGGGACCTCGACCTCGTCGGGGCGGCGCCGGCCCGGGGGGGGCGGGGGGG
>NZ_JBHYIQ010000001.1:0-18575 GCF_042739895.1 Amycolatopsis sp. NPDC059021 | reverse complement strand
TACCTGAGCGCGGCGATGATCCACCTGCGCGACAACACCCTGCTGACCGAGCCGCGGGGGGGGGGGGGCCGGCACCCCCCCCCGCGCGGCCCCCCCGCCCGGGGGGCCCTCGTCGCGTCCGGCCGTCCGGCCGCCCCGCTCGACTGGCACCCGGACCGCATCGACCGCGCCTTCGCTCGTCAGGCCGCCGAACGGCCGGACGCGACCGCAGTGTCCTATGAGGACGAATCACTCACCTACGCGCAACTCGCCGAGCGGGCCGCCCGGCTCGCCGCGGGCCTGGTGGCGCGTGGCGTCCACCCCGGTGACCGGGTGGGCGTCTGCCTCGACCGCGGCCTCGACCTGGTGGTCACCCTGCTGGCCGTGCTCCAGGCGGACGCGGTCTACGTGCCGATGGACCCGGTCTACCCCGCCGACCGGCTGGCCTACACCGTCGAGGACGCCGATCTCCGGCTCGTGGTGACCGAACTCGACGGATTCCCGGCCGCCGAAGGTGTTTCGCTGCTGTCACCGGCAGAACTGTCCCATTGCGACACTCCCCTGCCCGCCCCCGCGCGAGGTGCGGGCGACGCGGCCTACGTGATCTACACCTCGGGCTCCACCGGACGGCCGAAAGGCGTGGTGGTGCCGCACCGCAACGTGGTGGCGCTGCTGGCCGCGACCTCCGGCGACTTCGGGCTCGGCCAGGACGACACCTGGACGCTGTTCCATTCGAGCGCGTTCGACTTCTCGGTCTGGGAGATCTGGGGCGCGCTGCTCACCGGCGGGCATCTCGTCGTGGTGCCGTACTGGGTCTCGCGATCGCCGGCCGAGTTCCGCGCTCTGCTGGCGTCCCGGGGCGTCACCGTCCTCAGCCAGACGCCGTCCGCGTTCACTCAGCTCATGGCCGTCGATCAGGCCCCGCTCGCGGCGTTGCCGCTGCGCCTGGTCGTGTTCGGCGGTGAAGCGCTGGACCAGAGCCGACTGCGCGCGTGGTTCGACCGCTACCCCGAAACACGGTGCCGGCTGGTGAACATGTTCGGCATCACCGAGACGACCGTCCACGTCACCGCGCAGACGATCACCCGCCGCGACGCGCTGTCCGGCTCCCGTTCGGTCGGTTCCGCCCTGCCGGGCTGGCACGTCTATGTGCTCGACGAACGCGGACGCCCGCTGCCCGCCGGAATTCCCGGCGAGATCTACGTGGGCGGCGAAGGGGTCGCCGTGGGCTACCTCGGCAGGCCGGGCCTTACCGCGCAACGATTCCTGCCCGACCCGTTCACCGGCGGCCGCGTGTATCGCAGCGGCGACCGCGGCCGCCTGCTGCCGGACGGCCGCCTCGAACACCTCGGCAGGCTGGACGACCAGGTCAAGATCCGCGGCTTCCGCATCGAACTCGGCGAGATCCGCGGCGTGCTCCAGCAGTGCTCCGGCGTGCGGGACGCCGCGGTGGTCGTCGGCGGCCGATCCGCCGGCGACACCGCGGCGCTGCGTCTCGACGCCTACGTCGTACTCGACGGGGTGACCACCTCGGCGGTTCGGCAGTGGGCGGCGAAGATGCTCCCCGGCTACATGCTGCCCGCCACTCTCACGACACTGCCCCGGCTACCGCTCACCGCGAACGGCAAGCTCGACGCCGCGCGGCTGCCGGAACCGGAACTCGACCGCGGCACCGCGGCACCGCGCCCGGCAGCGCCCGCCGCGGCGGGCGACCTCGGCGGGGCCCTGCTGGAGATCTGGGAAGCGGTACTCGGCAAATCGATCGGGCCGGACGACACCTTCTTCAACCTCGGCGGCAACTCGCTCTACGCCGTCCGCATCGCAGCCGCGATGCAGGAACGCGGCCTGCCCGCACTCTCGCTGCGCCAGCTGTATCTGAACCCCACCGTTCGCAGGCTGACCAGCGCGCTCCGGAACGACGATCGCGGATGACCCGGCATATGCTCGCCCAGCACGCGCCGGCCGCGAAGCCGGCAGCCGGTCATGGTCCCCGAGGCGCCATCGGCCTGCTTTCCAGTCCGGGCAAGGAGATTCCCGAAACCTACGTCGAGTTCGCGAGCGCGCTCGGCCACCGGCTCGGCCACGCGGGCGCGGACGTGGTCTTCGGCGGCGACGGAAGCGGCGCGCTGGGAGCCGCCGTGCGGGCGGCGATCGCGGGCGGCAGCCGGGTGACGAACGTCGTCCCCGCGCACCTGATGCGCCACCGCGTCCCGCTGGCGGGCTGCGCGGTGTACGTCGTCCCCAACGACCTCGACCACCGGCAGCTGGTGCGTCGCCTCGTCCGGCAGTTCGTCGTACTGCCCGGCGGCCTGGACACCCTGGCCGCGCTCGGCACGCACACGGCGCGACAGGACCATGGCACCCCGTCCGAGCCGGTCGTCCTCGCCAACCTCGACGGCTACTTCGATCCGCTGACCCGCCTGCTCGATCGCGCGTTGCAGGAACGGGTCATCACCACGCAGGAGCGGCACATGGTCGCCGACGCCGAGACGGTGGACGAAGTCCTCGATCTGCTCCGCATCCCGCGCGCGGAGTGAGAACGATCGCGCGTGGCCCGAACGCCTACCGAACGGACGAGGCGAGTTCGCTGAAGCGCCGCAGCAGCGCGTCGCTCCGGCGGGTGGGCCACAGCAGCCGCAGGGCGACCGGTGGCGCGCCCTTGAGCGGCACGTGGGCGACGCGCGCGTGGATGTGGGTCTCGGCGGCCGAGGTGGTCGTGGAGCCGACGCCGCGACCGGCGGCGAGATCGCGAGCCAGCGGGTACGGGCATCGCGGTCCAACGGGTCTGCGCGACGGTATCGTCGGCGCGGAACGGGGAGGACCGGAATCGGTCCTCCCCGGTGTGGACCACGCTCCTGTCTGTCCGAAGTGGAGCCCGGGGCCGGGCTCCGAGTTCTCATTGTGGCAGGAACTCTGCGAACCACTTGTGTCTCGGGCCGGCGGTACCGCCCATCACCACTGGTTCACCGTTGTCGTACGACCCGACCCAGAGCACGAGGCTGCCGTAGGGAGGGAAGATCGTGCCGTCCTTGTAAGGCCCGAGGTCCGCGATCGCCCAGTGCAGGTTGTAGTCGCTGCCCCGGTTGCAGTCGATCTGCATCGCGGGTGCCAACGGCTCGTCGATCCTGCTGCTCTGCACGGCCAGGCATCTGCCGCTGTTGCGGTTGATGACCTTGAAGACCGGGGTTCCGGGCTGCAGTGCGTACTGCCACCTCAGTATCCACTGGTCGGTGAACGTGTTCGCGCAGTCACGCTGGATCGCGGGCGCGAAGTCGTCCATCGAGTTGTCCTTGATGGTGAGGCACTTCCCGGTAGCCTGGTTGTAAATGACCGCGACCTGGTCGTCCGGCATCTCCGGCGAGACCATCGGCGCGAACGCGATCGCGTCGTACGCGATTGGATTCACCCTGCTCAGGTTCGACAGTCGCACGGTGGGGAACTTCTTGTCGTCGAACATGAACCCACCGAGGTAGACCCAGCGGTTGCCACTAGTCGTCGTCTTGCCGTCCAGCCCGAGCCCCGCCGCGTCCTTCTGCCGGATCGTGCGCTTCATCGTGCCCCACGCCGTGTCGACCTCGTAGGTCGCCTCACCCTCGGCCAAGTGGTCGGGAACGTGCACCCAGATCTTCGCCGGCGCTCCCAGTTTCCGGTTCAGCGTCCACGTTCCGGTGATGCGCAGCTCGGTCGGATTCGGACTCAGGTCGGGTTTGTTCTCCGACCACCAGAAGTGCGCACCATAGCCACCGCCCACCTGATGCAGGTCGATCCTGGCCGAAGGGTGGCCGTAGGTCATGTCGAACGAGCCGGAGCTCTCGATCTTGGTGCACGCCTCGCTGATCGCCGGCGTGTTGTACGGCACGTTGTCGATCAGCAGGAACCCGGTGGGCAATCCTCTGGTGTCACAGCGAGGCGGGTAGCTGATGCCGTCGATCCTGTTGCCGTTCTTGTCCCTGCGGAGCGGTTCCTCCTTCTTGTACGTGCCCTTTTGGTCCCAGAATCGGAGGAACTCGACCCCGCACGTCGTGGCGCAGTCCGGCTTCCACACGCTGGACTCGGAGAACCAGCACTTGAGGTCGTACTGACCCGCGGGGTTCTGGTGGTAGCAAGGCCCCATCGGCTCACCGATCACCTCGGGCGCGTTCGGCGACACCTTCGGCCGGTCCGGGTAGCACATGTTGGAGTCGTTGCAGAACTGCGTGACGGGAGGCTTGGCCTTGTCCCGGTTGATCGGACCGTTGATATCGCCTCCCAGCCAGCTGGCCGCACGGAAGAACGGCACCTCGGCGCCGGGGAACTCGTAGCCCGAAGGCGGGTTGGACGCGAACCCGATGACCTTCTCCGGATAGGGCCACCGCTGTGGCGTGGCGAAGTCCCGCGGGTTCTTGCCGAACGGGGCGCGCTGCACGTCGTACTTCGGGTTGACCGGGTTGTTGGCCCAGCCGAGTCCCTTGGCGCCGTTCGTCCCCGGCTCGCCCTCGTAGTGGTAGCCGGAGTTGTACGCCCACAGCGCGTAGAACCAGTTCTCGATCTTGCTAGGATCGTTGTTGTTGATCGTCATGTGGTTACGCTGCAACTGATTCCACTTGGAAATCAGGATCTGCAGCGCCGCCGCCACGTTCACCGCGTAGTCCGTCGCGATCGCCACCTGGTCGCTGTACTGACGCGGTGCGTCGTCCCGGTTCTTCGGATGCGGCCGGCCGGGCTTGCGCATGCCGTCGGTGACCTGTCCGACACCGTAACCGCAGTCGGCCTTGTCCCAGTTGATGGTCCAGTCGTCGGCTGTGGTGTCGTTGTAGTAGTCGACGCCGTAGTAGTTGCCCACCAACGGGTTTCCGGTCTGGCCGGGCAGCACGTGCCGCTTGGCCTGCCAGAGGTTCGACTCCTGTCCGAGGACTCCCAGCAGGATCTGTACCGGCACGCGGGCATTGGCGTCGTCGTTCACCCATCCCGGCGGAACCAGGTTCTGCGGCTTGTAGGGGTCGGTGAGGCCGTTGTTCTTCCAGCCCGCCGAACGTTCGACCAGCAGTTGACCGAAAACCGCCCAGTTCGCCGCCCACTCCACCTGACGTGGTGAAGGCTGGTACACCTGCCGGTTCGGGTTGTTGCGCTCCACCGAACAAGGTGAGTCGTCGATCGTGGTATCCATGGCGTGGAGCCCGTCACTCGTCCCGACAGCACCGATCGAGGCAGTGCTGCGGGCAGGTGTCGGCTCCACCGCGAACTTCGCGGTCTTGCCCGTCTTCGTGCTACGCGCCTCCATTCGGGTCTGCTGCTTCTCCGGCGCACCGGGCGAGGCCAGCGGGTCGACCTGGCCGACGAGCGCCAGTTCGCCACTCGTGGAGACGCGCGATCCGGCAGGAGCGTCCAGCTTGCGCACCTCGGCGGGCAGCTGCTCGGCCTTCGCGGTGCCGGTGATGAACACGTTGCCACCGCCGGAGGTCGTGGTGTCGACCTCGCCGATCTTGCCGGTGGCCAGCGTGGACGTCACGCCACCGGCGAGCCTGCGGATGCGGCTGGTCTCCTTCTCCTGTTCGGAGAACACCACACCGCCGCCCGAGTCTGGACGGAGCCGGTGGGCGATGCCGGATGTGGCGGCGACGGCGGTGCGCTTGCCCTGGCGAGTCACCTTCTCGATACGGCCGAGAGCAGCGACGAGGATGTCATCACCAGCAGGCACAGCGGAGGTGCCCTGGCCGGGCAGCTCGATACGCGGACTCAGCTTGGCGTTCGAGGCGTCCAGCACAAGTACGCCGGTCTTCTCCGCCGTCGCCTGAGTCAGGGCGACGCGTTCGTCGGCGCCGCAGCCGGGGTTGAAGTAGGCCAGAGAAGTGTGGACGGGGACCGGCGTGACCACACCCGAGTTCAGGTCGACGATCGCGGTGAATCCACCCCGGTCGAAGAGTTCCTCCTGGTTGGTGAACGTACGCGGCGCGTAGACCACGACGAGCCGCTGCCCGGAAGCGGTGAGGCAGGCGTTGCCGATCCAGCTGTCCGCATCCAGACCTGGCCGGGCGAGCGTCGCGATGGTGCGCCAGCTGTAGCCGGTGCGGGCATCGGCGGTCATCACGTGGAAGCCCCTGCCGTCGCCGACCGTGGTCCACATCCGGTCGCCGGAGGACTTCCAGTCCTTGCCCAGGATTTCCGCCCGCCGTGACTCGGCGACGGAGGCCGACGGAGCGGGTTCGGCGGTCGAGACCTGTTGCGATACGACCAAGGTGGTGAAGAACAGCCCAGCGACGAGCGCCAGGCAACGGTTTCTCATCCGGGTTCCCCTCATCAGAAGCCCATCTTTCGCAGCTGGACGGAGTAGACAGCCGTAAACAGATCGGCGCCCTTACGGTTGGGGTGGAACGACTGCGCGGATACCGGCGTAGTAAGTTTCGGGTCGTCACCAGCGGTCTTGTCGGTGACGACCGCATTGAACGCCTTTTCGCCGCTGCCGCACAGCTCGTGGTTCTCGAACCCGGCAGGGGTCATGTAGGTGACCGGGATCCCCTTGCCGTAGGCGTCCGCGACGGCGCTCTTGATCACGCCTTCCATCAGCGTGGCCATGTCGTTGAGCCAGTCGGTCTCCGCGTCGTTGAGCGATGGGACCAGGCAGCCACCGTCGTCGGCGAACAGCCGCGGGTATCCCATGACCAGGATCTGCGCGTTCGGCGCGGCTTTACGGATCTCGGCGAACACGGCGCGGACCGACGGGCCGACCTCGTCGCGGATCCGGCGTGGTTCGGCATCCTTGAGCGCGACGCCGTTGTCCATGCCGAGCGCACTGTCCTGGCACAGCGCGCCGGGCTTCAAGCACTGCAGGATCACCTCGGTGAACTCGGCGTCGTTGCCGCCGATCGACAACGTCACAAGCGTGGTGTTCTCGTCCAGAAACCCCTTGTCCAGCTGGGACACCTCGCGGTACGGACCGGGTCCGCCGACGCGGCCCCTGCCGTCGCGCGGCGGGTCGGCCTCGCCGGGTCTGGGGCTGGGCAGCAAATTGTGCGCGCGGGCGCCGGAGCAGGCGACGAAGTGGAAGTCGACGTCGCTGTTGTAGTCGTCGGCATGTTTGCCGATGCTCCAGTTGTTCTGCAGCGTGCCCTGCCGCGCCCATGCCTCTTTCGAGCGGTGGCAGGCGTTGCGGTGCGCGTTGCCGCCGTTGTTGTCGCTCTCGGTGAAGAACCGCTCGCCGAGGAGCCCGCCGGAGCCCTCGCCGGAGGCGAACGAGTCGCCGAGCGAGACGATGAAGTGCTTGGGTTTGTTCTGGCCCAGCGGGTTGATGGCAATGGCGTCCCAGGCTACGTCCTCGACCGTGTCGCCGTCGGCGGTGATATTACTCAGCGTCACCTTGGGTACGCCGTCGAACTGGAACACACCCAGTGCCACCCACTTGTTCTCTTCGGTGCGCTGCAGCAGCGAGCGTGTCTTGCGCACACCGTTGCCGAGGTCGACGGTGTAGGAGGCCTGCTGGGTGTGCGCACCGATCTCGGGCATGTGCACGTAGACCTGCGCCCAGCCGGTGTAGGATTCGTCGAGCGACCATGTGCCGGTCGTCTTCAGCGCACCTGCGCGGGTCTGCTCGTCCTTGCGGGCGTGCCCGAACCAGAAGTGCCCGCCGAATCCCGCGCTGATCTGCGAAGTATCTATTTTGGATAGTGAACCTGTCTCGGGGTTGCTGCCGAAGTCGAATTTGAAGGACCCCGCCGCGAACCATTTTCGTTCACAACCCGGCCGGATCGTGCGGAACGAGTCCGGCACGTCGTCGATCACCCACGCGCCGTCGAGCGGAATCGGCATCTCGCACACCGGTGGTGCCTTGGTGCCGTCCGGCTGCTCCGGGTACTTCCCCGTGTCGAAGCGCTCCTGGCTCACGCCGCAGGTGCGCTGGCAGTTCTGCTTCCACGGGTTGCTGGTGTGCACCCAGCACTTGAGATCGTACTGGCCAGCTGCGTTCTTGTGCGCGCACGGACCAGGCTTCTCGCCTTCAAGGCCAGGTTCGCTGGGCTGGAACGACTCACCGGGCCGGCAGTCGTTGCTCAGATCGCAGAACGTCGTGTTCGGCGGCTTGACCTGGAACTTGAAAGCCTCGTCGAACCACCACGACGGCTTGAACCCCGGGCCATCCGGTTTGTCGATCGAGTTGCCCGCAAAGCCGAGCACCTTCTCCGGATACGGCCACTCCTGCGGCCGGGCGGCGTCCGAGGGCGACTTGTGCAGAAACGGCTTGCGATTGACGTTGTAGCGTGGGTTAACCGGATTGTTCAGCCAACCCAATCCCCACGGCGACCCGTCGCCCTTGTCGGGGTAGAAGCCCGAGTTGTACGCCCAGATCGCGTAGAACCAGTTCTCCAGCGCGGCCGGGTCGTCGTCGCCGAGCGTGATCTCCCTGCCTGGCTCGTGCAGTTGGTTCCACTTGTCCTGCAGGATCTGCAGCGCCGCCGCGATGTTGACGGTGTAGTCCATCACGATCGCCTTCTGCTCCACGGCGGAGCGGAAGCCAGGCTTGCCGGGGATCTCGTAGCCGTGGCGGCGCATACCGTCGGTGACCTGTCCGACGCCGTAGCCGCAGTCGGCGTCCTTAAAGCTGATCTTCCACGTGCCCTCGTCGCGGATGCTCGACCCGTCGAGGCCGTAATAGTTGCTGACCAGCGGATTGCCCGCCGCGCCGTCGGGCACAGTACGTGCCGCCTGCCAGAGGTTCGACTCCTGCGCCAGGATCCCGAGCAGCAGCTGCGGTGGCACCTTCGGCTTCGGATACCGGGTGATCAGCTGGCGTGGCGGGAGCATACGTTGCGGCGAGTAGGACGGCAGCCCGGTCGACTTCCAGTTCGCCGGACGGGTGAACGTCAGCCCACCGTTGACCGCCTCGTTGGCCGCCCACTCCACCTGACGCGGCGTCGGCTGGTATACCTGCACTCCCGGATCGTTACGCGGCACGGCGCAGCTGTAGCCGTCGTCGACCGGGTTGTTCGGGTTGTCGGCGGCTTCGAGCCGTGGCCCGGCGCTCCCGGTTTCGGCCGGTATGCCGGCTACGGGGCCGTCGGCGACGGCCGTGAAGTGCACATCCTTCTTGGTCTGCATCGACTTCGCCGCGATCTTGATCTCGCTGCCGGCCGTGTTCACCGAGGTGAGGACAAGGCGTCCAGTGCTGGTCGGCTGGGCGTTGACCGGCGCGTCGATCCGGCTGACCGTTGCGGGCAGCTTCTCCACTGTGGACGGGGAGCCGAGGAGGAACGTCCGGCCCTTCGTGCCCCTGGCGAGGCCGACCTCGCCGAGCTGGCCGCTGGCGAGTGTCTGCACCTTCGCGCCTTCGACCCGGACCGCTTTGGCCTGGTCGCCGACGTGGTCGACGAACCCGATACCACCGGCCGTGTCGACCGTGACGCCGAACGGGGTGTTGGTCGCGTTCGCGATCGGCGTGCGCTTGCCGTCAGCACCGATCCGCACCAGCCTGGCGCCGTCAGCGGCGACGATGCCATTCGAAGTGGGCACCGCCGAGGTCACATCTCCCGGCAGTTCAACGGTTCCAGTGCTCTTGCCAACTGTCGCGTCGATGTTGACGAGACGAGTCTTGCCGATCGTCTCACCGCCGAGCTGCGTGAGCACGGCCTGCTCCCCCGTGCCGCAACCGGGGTTGAAATAGGCGAGCGACGATCTCGCGCCGAGCTTGGTGACGGTGCCAGCGGCGAGGTCGACGACCGCGCTGAACCCGCCGCGGTCGAACAGGTCCGGCTTGTTGGTGAACTGCCGCGGCCCGTAGACGACGACGGCCTTCGCACCGCTCTCCGTCAGGCAGGCGTTGCCGATCCAGCGGTCGGTGTCGAACCCCGGTTCGCTGAGCGTGGCCGCAGTCCGCCACTGATAGCCGTACTCGGACTTCGCGGTCAGCACATGGAAGCCGTCCGCGTCACCAATCGTGGTGAACGCGACATCACCCGGCGCGTTGCTCACCGCGTCGACCGGTTCCGGTGCGGCGACGGCGACCTCGGCCTGACCGGCCAGGGCGGCTACCACAAGCACGCACAAAGCACGTTTGACCTTATTCAATTTCGCTCCCCAGAAACGTTTCGGCCCCAGCGTTCCCAGCCCGCACCTGGACAGCAGCCGGTGTTGACGTTCTGGAACTCGCGGGTGCCGTCATTACAGACCTTGATCTTCCACCGCTGCAAGTTCAGGCCGTCGCCCCCCGAACAGCCGCGCCCAGGAGAGGCGAAACTGTCCTCCAGGCACCGGCCGGTTTCCTGGCTGCGGAACGCGCACCACGTGACCTCATCGAATTTCTTCCCCAGTACGACACGGCCACCAGGCCGGACGGCGAACCAGGGTCCTACGTCGACCGGCTGGCCGAACTACGCGCCCGCTACGGCCCGGAGGAGCCCGTGGCCCGCGCGCTGGCGGTCAACGGAAATGAATGCGCGGCCGCCGTGCGCCGTACTGAACAACTTCTCCGGCGTGCCGAAACCCAGGCAGACAGCGGGGTGTGACCTCGCAGGAAAGCCGACTCGACCGGCGGCAGCCGTGACCCCGGCTGCCGCCGCGACTGTGGGAGTGCCGAAGCTCTCAGCGAGGGCGTTGCCCGTCGGCAGATACGGAACTCGCGCGTAACGCCGTGATCATGTCATCAGCCTGGCACCAAGATGTTCTTCGTCGCGTTCACCGCATGTCGAACCTCAAGCCCTCCAGCCATTCAGCAGTGGCCGATTCCCCATTCGGGGTCCTTGCCCGTGGACAGGTACGCGGCGCTGACATAACCGATGGTCTGATAGGGGTAGTCGACATCGGTGGCGGTGTAGTACCAGACGTTGTTACCGTTGATCACTTCGCCTTCCTTCCAACAGCGTAGCTGCACCGATCTGCCCTTGTCCAAAAGGACGACGTAGTCGGAGTTCTTGGTCGGCTGTGCGCGCTGATAAACCCGGTCGAGGGTTTCCGCGCACAGCCAGTACGAATTGACGTAGCACTTGTACGCGACCTGCACCGAGACTTCGGACGAGGGTTTAGACGCGGCGCCTTGCGCGGTACCGCTCATTATTCCGAGCGCTGCGGCGATGCTCACCAGTGTCGCTCCCAGTCGGGCAGAGTGCTTGCTCAACGACATTATTGTTCCCTTTCGGATCGGTCAGCGCTACGACGGCGGATGGTTGCCGACGTAGCGGCTGGTACGGAGCACCTCTTCCACGGCGCGCAGACCGCACCTTCCCCCAGAGTGGCGGTATGAGCATCTCGCGCGTAGCGACCTTTGGCAGGCTACCGGCACACAACCGTTCGTGGATTGGAAAAATGTCAGCTCAGGCGGTCCGGCACGCCGTGCGGCACGGGGCGCGTGGCCGGGTAAAGCTGTTGCTCCGGATGGTGGTGCCATATCCCTGCCGATGATGTACCTCGTGGCCCGGTCATGGTGATCCTCGGCGTAGGGCCGGGTCGCGCGCGGGTCATTGCCTTGCCCAGCGTCGGCCACCGTGTCATGCTGCCGTGCTGGTGTTGTCGATCGCAGCCTCACCGGGGGAAGTGGGGGAACCGAGGTGCGGTACAACGGTGAATCAGAGTCCGCCGGCCAGTTCTGGCGGACCCGGCAACCGGACCGTCGGCTGGCGCGCTGGGTGAACTTCTATCTGGCTTATCGCCGGACGGCCGGCGTGTCGGGCATCCGCACGGTGGCCGCGCTGAATTCGATAGTGATGATCATCGATTTGGAGCCGGCGATCCAGCGTTCGCTGGTGGGATCGCCACTATCGGTGGTCTCGCCGGTCACGGGACTGACCGGCGGTCCGATCGCCTACGAGAGACTGGGCCGGGAACAAGGCATCATTGTCGAGCTGACACCGCTGGGAGCGCGGGCGTTGTTCGCTATGCCTCTACGGGAACTCGGCACGGCCAGGGTAGGGATGGTCGATCTCCTTGGTGCCAGTGCGCGTCGCCTGACGGAACAGCTATGGGAGGCCAGGGGCTGGGATCATCGGTTCCGGATTCTCGACCACTGGCTGGCGGACAGGCTCCTGGACGGCCCAGCCCTGGCCAAGGCGCTCGCAGGCAGCTGGCAAAGCCTGACCGTGGCGAGAGGTAACGTCAGAATCGACGATCTGGCCGCCCAGGCGGGCGTGAGCCGACAACACCTGGCGACCAGTTTCCACCGTGAAATCGGCCTGCCGCCGAAGACAGTCGCGCGCGTGGCACGCTGCCACTGGGCGATCCGGCTCATCACAGGCAGGAACCCGCCTTCGCTGCCTGCCGTCGCAGCGCTGTGCGGTTACACCGATCAGGCGCACCTGAACCGGGACTTCCGCCTCCTGGTCGGTTGCACCCCGACCGGGCTGCTGCGCTCAGGTGACGCGCACATCGACCTCTTCCTCGGCAGTGAAATCGCCCTGCGGCCTCGGCAGCGCACGGGAACGCCGTTGGAATCAGGGCGGCCACTGTCATCAACGGACGTGGTGGCGCGGCAAAGGGAGTCGTTGCCGTAGCCGAGGAACTCGGCGGCTGTGGAACCGCAGAGCCAGCCCTCTCATGGGCAGAAAGCCGCGCACGGATCACGTCGAACACGGCTTCCGCGTCCCTGCGAAGAAAAGTGGGACGTACAGGGGCCGCCTGTGCGCGAACTGGACTGCGCGGCGCAGGTAGTCATGCAGCTGGATCGGCCATCCCGGCCGGGACACGAACATGTGGTCCCCGCCGTCGCCGGACATCGCGACCGTGCAGCGTAGTCTCGACGACGGACTGCCCGTCAGTCTGTCCCACCAGGGAGGCCGAGATGGGACCCCCACAGCTCGAGGCAGAACTCCGCACCATTCTCGTGGTGGACATTGAGGACTTCGCCCTCCCCGCCCGGAGGCTGCCCGACCGGCTCGCCCTACGCCAAGGCCTCTACGAGGTGCTGCAGCAGGGATGGTCCGCCGCCGGTGTGTCCTGGGAAGACAGCTACCGTGAGGATCGAGGCGACGGGGTGCTGGTCATCGCTCCCGCTGGGACGTCGCCGACGGTTTTCGTTGATGTCCTGCCGGGGGCCATCACCGCGGCACTGCGCCGGCACAACGCCTCCCGCCCTTTCGGACAACGCCTCCAGCTGCGGCTCGCCCTGCACATCGGTGAGGTCACCTTCGACGACTACGGTCCTTACGGGGCCTCGACCACTGTGACATTCCGGCTGGCCGACGCCTTGCACAGGGAGGTCAGCTCGCTGGCCGGCTCACCGAGCGTGCTGGCTGTGATCACCTCCGAGCGGTTCTTCGACGAAGTGGTGCGGCACAGCCGGATCATCGACCCTGCCACCTTCCGCCCGGTCACCGTGATGGGGAAAGAGACCTCCGTGGTCGGCTGGTTCCGGGTGGTGCCCGACAGCACCGGCCCGGTCGCGCCGGTCGAGCTGCCGGTGACGATCTATCTCTCCGACGAACGGATCCACGAGCAGGTCGAAGCGGCTGTCGAGAATCTGCTCAGCATCGTCGGCGCCGAGGTCACCGAACGGGACGATCCGGTATTCGGTTCGTGGTTCCGGCGGTTGCGGACCAGGGCCGCCACGTCGCCGGCCGCCCGGGAAGCGGCGGCGGCTGCGGCGCACGCATTGGACGCGAAGCTGGTGCTGAGCCAGGACGCGTCCATCACCGCGACCATGCTGCAGAACCTCGGCCCGGTCCTGACCGCGCTGCAACCGACCCCGGACGCAGTGCTCAGGATCGGCGCTCTGCTGATCGTGAAATCCGACGACGTGGTCGCGGTCCACCAGCTCACCGCGGTGCAGCAGCTCACCCTGGATCACCAGCCGCACCTGCTCACTTCCCCACACGACATCCTGCGCGCGCTCGGCCTGCTCACCGCCAATCAGCAGCCCACCGCTGCCGCGGTGGTGGAACCCGTCGCCCTGCCGCGCCCGGATTGTCGTCAGACCAGCACCGACCCCACCAACGGAAACGCCGACCAACCACGGCCGCCGGCTGACTGACGGCGTATCTCGCCCCCTGCCCAGTCGTCCTTGGCTCTGTGCCCGATTCGACACCGCCGCGCACGCGCTGCAAGCCGCCAATCTCCACCTCGGCGACCTCGTCCCGGCCTACCTGCACCAGCGGCTGTGGCCACCCGTCACGTCGAACCTTGGCAGGAACGGCTTCACAGAGACCGGCAACCGACCAACCAGCAGGTTTAGGTTGTCCGGACAACCGGGGGGACCTCAGGTTGCGCGCGCCCGACAGGGCCCAACCTTATTTGCATCGACGCCGAACAAGCCAGCCGGTCACAAGAATCCGCAGCTCACGCCGAGGATGGTTTCGTGTGAGTGCTGCACGAACCGCCCCCGGGCTTCGAACTCACACAACACGCTGGCGCTTCATCGATGAACGGAGCTATCGTGCGTCGCATGAATACGCATCCTGCGCATGGATGCTACGAATACGTGTTCGAGTTTTCGGACACTCCCTTACCCCACGGGTTTCGGATCCGTAGGGAAAATTTGTGCCGGTACACGGCTACCGCAGTCTGATGGTATCGGTCGCTCGTCCGTGGCGGGCATGCACGATAGGCCTCTTCTGTGGCCTCTGTCCGGTGCTGTCCCTGCGTGGCGGCTGCAGTCGAGTTCGAGAGTGAGCTGGTCCGGTGGTTGTGCCGGGCAGACAGTCTGTCGCGCGACAGCTGGCCGAAGTTCGCGGGTCTCGCGACCGCAGAAGATTTCCAGCCCGCGGCGACACAGGTTCTCCCGCATCTCGCGCGGGCTGCGGTCGCCGGCCTGTCTGTCCGCCGGAAGCAGACCTGCCGCAGTCTGCAGAAGATGTTCCTCGCGGACGTAGACGTTGCATGGCCCGTCGTCCGGTCGCGGTGCGGCGGGCGATCACGTTCATCGACGACCACGCCCACGAAGACATCAGCGCCGCGGACATCGCCGCCACCGCACGCACCACCATCCGCGCCGTCCAGCACGCCTTCCGCCGCCACCTCGGCACCACCCCGATGGAATATCTCCGCCAGGCCCGCCTCCAGCACGCACACCAGGAGTTGCTGGCCGCCGACCCCACCACCGGGGCCACGGTCACCGAGATCGCCGCCCGCTGGGGCTTCTTCCACCCCGGCCGCTTCGCCCACCACTACCGCACCGCCTACGGCTGCCCGCCCTACGACTGGCAACGTGGTGGTCCCACAACAGTGGCAGGCGACAGTCGGACTAGCCCTGCGCAAGGCCCACGGCACAACTACCTTGTGCGACTTCGTGGTGGCTCAACCAGACCTGAGTTGTGAGTCGCTGCCCGGCCGAGACGTGCGCTGTGCTCCAGTCCGCTGCGCTTCTCAGGCGTGAATGACGACGAGGCCGGTTCACTGCCGGACGCGCCTCAACGACGGTGCCGTTACTTGTTCTCCCGGCCTCAGCCAGGACGGCGGGATGGTCATGCAGTTCAATCTCCGCAGCAGCGATTTGCTCGCGGGGTCTATCCCATGCTCGGTGTTCCCGGCGTTGTTGATCACCGGAACCGCCAACCTCGTGGCCATGGTGGTCTGTCGGGACCCCGAAGCGTTGTACCAGTATGTGAATGAGCGCATCGGTTCGTTCGACTCGGTGCGGTGATCTGCGCGAGCATGTCATCGGTTCGTGCTGAATCGGCATCCGCATTGAAGAGTTCTGTGATGTCCCAATACCTCGGGCCGGCCGGATCTGCGCCCGTCCTCGAACCGTGAAGACAAACCGGCGTTCATGGCACTCGGGGCGATATTCACCAGATATCGATGGTGTTCGACTCTTTTCACGAGCAGATCGAGAATCTCACTCAGGATGAAGCCTGACGTCGCCCGCACCGACAGCACCGCCCGACGTCGTGAACGCGCCGTTGCCGACGATCAACGTCCCGAACGGAGCGTTCGCGACACTCAAGACCACGGCACCAACCCCAATGGAACGCCAAGACTGTGACCGCCACGGCGCCCGATCCAGCGGCATCCCCGAGGATCCGCATGGTCGATCGGCAGGCTCCCGTGACGACGGCGATGCGGCCCGTCAGTGGCCGGTCCCCGGTCTCACCGGACTTGTCGACCGCGCGTATACGGCGGCTGTCGATCGTTCGTCCACCCGCCCCAGGTTGACTCCGTCCCATGGCGACACCCGGCTTCCCGCCCGGCACCCTCGACGAGGCCGGCTTCCCGGTCTGGTCCAAGGAGCTGGCCGGCGACGACCCGAACCATCTGGTGCACGTGGTCCGCGACCTCGATCCCCGGACCGCGCTGCGGGTTCTGGGTGCCGAACCCGACCGGATCGTCCCGTGCGTCCTGCCCGCGGCCAAGCCGGACGAGTGGACCAGCCTGCCGCAGGCCGCACTCGGCACGGACGCGCCGGAGGACGGAACCGTTCTGCTGGCGGGGCGGACCGGCGCCTGGACGTTCGTCTACGACGACGCGGGCCTGACCTACACCGCCGGGCCGGACGACATCGAGGCGGCGGCCGTGCTGTCAGCGGCAGGCGGTGTGGCGGCGATGGCGAACTGGACCATCAACGGCGACACCGGTCTCGACTACGGCGTCGGCGGGATGCTGGTGTTCAGCACCGCGGAAGGCATCGACCCCGACCTCGACGGCGACCGGCTGCCCGCCGAACTCCGTCCCGCGGTCGACGCCGCCGGATTCTTCGACCTCGCCGACCTGCGCGCCTCCGGTCTCGAAGACCCGGACGACGGGATCGACGACATCGACGAGGAGTATCTGGACTGCGGCCGGAACTGGCGCGTGGTGTGCGCGCTGGCCGGGTTCCGGCTCACCCTGGACGACCTCCGGCGGCTGCCTCTGCTCATGGCCCCGCGCGAAGGGAACTGAGCTCCCGCCGTCCCGGCGGCAGGGCTCAACTGCTACGGCTCGCGCCCCCCTGCTCCGCGCCGAAACCCCGCAGGAACGTGTCCACAACGACATCAGCGGCGTGCGCGTCGCTCAGGTCGGGGAGTTCGCGTGACGCCAGGCGCAGCAGCTGCCCGAGCACACGCCCCGGCCAGCGGTCGGGCAGGCCGGGGCGGAGCAATCCGTCCTCGGTGGCCCGCTGGAGAAACCGTTCGACCTCGTCGACCGCCCGCAGCCGCCGCTCCCAGATCTCCGGCACCGCCCGCATCTTGCTGAGTTCGACCGGCCACTTGCGATTCACGCCGATGATCCCCTCGACGTACCGGTGCAGCGCGACCGGCACAGGCGCCACGCGGAGCCGGGCGGCCTCGATCGCCGCCTCGATCGCGTCCAGCCGTGCCTCGTACACCGCCGCCAGCAGTTCGTCCCGTCCGGCGAACCGCCGGTACACGGTGCGGCGGTCCACGCCCGCCTCGGCCGCGATCGCGGCGACGCTGGTCGCGGGTTCGTCGGCGAGCATGCGAGCCCCCGTGGTCAGCACGAGCTCGAGGTTACGCGCGGCGTCGGCTCTCATCGTCACCAAGATACTCGCCGATGTAGCGCTTGGTGCGGATATCCGCTACATCACCGTGGTGTTTTACCTCCGGACGGCGAGCACGCGCGCAAGGACGGCGCTTTCGCCGTCGACCGTTCGTATACGGGCTGTGGACGTCGTGAGAGGAGCGTTTCCGGTGCGGTGGCTTGTCCGGGAGGGGGTGTTCGGGTGTCGTTGGAGATGCCGAAGGAGCTGGCTTGGCTCCTGGTACCGGTCTTCGGTGGTCTGTGGCCGCGCGGAGACGAAGACGCCCTGCGCGCCCTCGCGGACGAGTGGGAAGCCTTCGGCGATCAGCTCGCCGGTTCCGGCCTCGCGCTGCCGAAGCTGGGCGCGGACGTCGCCAACGGCGTCGGTGGCGCGGTAGGGAGGAACTTCTTCCGCGCCGGTTACGAGCTGGGCAAGTTCGACCAGGACTTCGTCGGCATGGCGCGGGAACAAGCCGCCACCCTGCGGGCGCAAGCACTGGCCATCGAATCGAACAAGCTCTCGATGATCATCGCCACGGCGTGGCTGGCGGCCGAGATCGCCCAAGCGATTTTGGAACCCTGGTTCGCCGCGACGTTTCCGGCCCTGGTCGCGCTGGTCCGATTCCGGGTGCTGGAGAACATGATCAAAGGCTCCGCGATGAAAGCGGCCGTGGTGTCCGCCGCGCGGGAGGCCGTCGAAGAAGGCGTGCAGGACATCCTGGGCCAGCTGATCCAGATCATCCAGGGCCACCGCCACGGTATCGATGGCACATCCCTCGGCATGGCCGTCGGCATGGGCGCCGGAGCCGGTGCCTTCGCCCACGGCCTGCAGCACTACGTCGCCAAGTACAAACCCCAGCTGGCCGCCTCCACCGCCGGCGCGGTGCTCGTCGAGGCCACCACGGAACTCGCGGTCGGCCTCGCTTCGCTGCCGCTGGGCGGTGACGCGGCCGGGCTGGGCTTCTCGGTGCTCGGCGGTGCCTTCTCCGGCGCCGTGACCCACAAGGCACACCAGTTCGGCCATCACCTGGCACCCCACGCCACACCGAAAACCCCCGACATCGACATCGACGTGCCGGCGCCGCCCTCCAGCCCGCCCGCCTCGCCGGACGAGACGCCACCGCCGGCGAGCGGCATCCCCGCCCCCGGCCCGGCCCCCCCCCCCCCGGGCCCGCGGGCCCCCCCCGGCCCGCCCCCCCCCCGCCCGGTCACCCCCGCGACCAAGGGCCCCGCGCCCCACCGCCCCCCCCGTG